>JALNXI010000099.1 GCA_023230425.1 Methanoculleus sp.
CACCGTCGGCGGCGATGAGGCTATCGGGACCATCGGCGCCGACGGTGTCTTCACCGCGAAGGCCGCGGGCACGACGACCATCACCGCAACGGCGGGCAGCATCACCAGGAGCGCGACCGTCACGGTCACCGCCGAAGCCCCGGTTCTCGCGGAGATCGCGATCACACCGGCCGCGGCCACCATCAGGGTCGGCGAGACCCGCGGGTTTGCCACCGTCTGCTCGGATGCGTCCGGCAACACCATGCCCGGTGTCCCGGTAGCCTGGTCGTGCAACGATGAGACCGTCGGCACGATCGGCGCGGACGGCGTCTTCACTGCGCTTGCCGCAGGTTCGGCGACCATCACCGCGTCTGCGGACGGCGTATACGGGACAGCGGCCGTAACGGTCACCGATGAAGACCTGGTCCCGCAGAGCATCGCGATCACGCCGACCGCGGCCACCCTCGCGGTCAACGAGACAGGGCAGTTCACAGCAACCGCCCTCGACCAGTTCGGCAACGAACTGCCGGAAGTCGCGGTCACCTGGACGAGCAGCAACACGACCGTCGGGACCATCGATGAGAGCGGCATCTTCACCGCGCTCGCCGAAGGTTCGGCGACCGTCACCGCAACCGCAGGCGGGATCTCCGGAACAGCGACCGTAACCGTCAGCGCCGATGCCCCGGTCCTCGCGGAGATCGAGATCGCACCGGCCACGGCGACGCTCACGGTCGGCGAGACTCGCGGGTTTGCCACCGTCTGCTCTGATGCGTCCGGCAACACCATGCCCGGAGTTCCGGTCGTATGGTCATGCAGCAATGAGACCGTCGGCACGGTCGGTGCGGACGGGATCTTCACCGCGCTTGCCGCGGGCTCGGCGACCCTCACCGCAACCGCAGGCGGGATCGCCGGGACGGCAACCGTAACCGTCAGCGCTGACGCCGAAGACCCGGTCGACCCGGTGCTCGGGAGCCTGAAGGTCACGCCGCTCCGGGCCACCCTGGAGGTCGAAGACACACAGAAGTTCATTGTGACCGGCTACGACCAGAACGGCAACGCCATGCCTGCCGGTGAGGTCACCTGGACGAGCAGCAACGAGACCATCGGGACCATCAGTGCGGACGGCATCTTCACCGCGCTCGCCGCGGGCACGACGACCCTCACCGCAACCGCAGGCGAGGTCTCCGGGACCGCGGTCGCCACCGTCATCGCCGCAGAACCGGCACTCGCTAAACTCGCAGTCTCCCCGTCAGCGGCCATCCTTGGCGCGGGCGAGACCCGGCAGTTCGACGTCGTCGCGTTCGACCGGTTCGGCGCCATCGTGCCGGACGCTGCGGTCACCTGGACGAGCAGCGACCCGGGTGTCGGCACAGTCGATGCGTCCGGCCTCTTTACCGCCCTTGCTGAAGGCACGACGACCCTCACCGCAACGGGCGACGGTGCCACCGGAACCGCGACCGTCACCGTAACCCCTAATGAGCCGGTCCTCTCCCGGATCGCCGTCACGCCTCCGGCAATCACCATGCATGCCGGCGACGCGGAGACGTTCGCCGCAACCGCCTATGACCAGTACGGCACCGTCATGCCGGAGGTCAAGGTGGCCTGGGCGAGCAGCGAACCGGCCGTCGGCACCATCGGTGCGGACGGGCACTTCACCGCCCTTGATGCAGGCGCGACGACCGTCACCGCGTCGGCCGACGGCCTCACCGGGACAGCGGCCGTAACGGTCGTCGAGGCTTCCCCGGGAGTCGTTGTCTCCCCGCCGGCGGTCACCCTGGACGTCGGGGACTCCCGGCAGTTCACCGCGACCGTGCCTGACCTGGCGACCGCGTTTAGCCTGGAAGGCAACAGTTCGCCCGGCGCTACGGTAACCTGGTCGTGCGATGACGAAACCGTCGGCACGATCGACGAAGACGGGCTTTTCACCGCAGTCTGCGGAGGCACGGCAACCGTCACTGCGTCGGTCGACGGGATCGACGAGACCGGGACCGCGGTCGTGACGGTCCGGTCGGCATCCCGGGCTCCAGCGCGGATCGTGGTCAGCCCGTCTGACTTCACCATCGCTGCCGGAAACACCCTCTCGCTCACCGTGACCGCGTTCGACCAGTACGGCTACGCTATGCCGGACGTCGAGGCGACCTGGGAGAGCAGCGACCCGTGCACCGGCACCATCGACGAGTGCGGCCTCTTTGCCGCCCTCTGTGCAGGCACGACGACCATCACCGCATCGGTGGGCGAGGTCTCGGACTCCGCCTGTGTGACCGTCGAACCCTCACTCGCGATCCCGGCCTGCATAGAGGTCGACCCCGCGACGACCGCGCTTGCGCCCGGGGAGACACAGGAGTTCGTCGCCCGCGTCTTTGACCAGTGCGACAACGAGATGGACTGGGTCAGGGTTGCCTGGTCATGCTCCGACCCGGACGTCGGCACCATCGACAGAGCCGGGCTCTTTGCGGCGTTTGCAGGGGGATCGGCGGACGTGAAGGCCCGGGCCGGCAGCGTGGAGGGAACCGCAGCGGTCACCGTCACGGCAGCGCCCGCACCGAATCCTGATGAACCCGGGGACGGCGGCGGGCCGACAGATTACGGCTGGAGCGACAGCGGCGGCGACAGCGGCCCCACCTTCGACGCAGGGGTGCATGAGAACCTGATGCGCGGCGAGACGTTCACGTTCTCGGGCACCACCACCTCATCGGTCGGCAGCGTTGCCGTCACGGCAGCGAACACCATCCCGAAACTGATGGTGACCGTGAAGAAGGCAACCCCGTCCGCCGCGGCGCCGCCCACCGGCGACATCTACGAGTACATCGAGATCAACCTTTACTGGGCGAACCCGAACGACATCGAGAGTGCAGCGGTAGTCTTCACCATCCCTGCCGACTGGCTCCGCGAACACGGCATGACCCCTGAGGACGTCAGGCTGATGCGCTGTGTCGACGGCGTCTGGCAGACCCTGGAGACCGAGGTCGTCGGTGAGGAGAGCGGGTTGTACCGCTTCCGGGCAACCACTCCCGGGTTCTCCACGTTCGCCATCGCTGCAGCGCCGGAGAACGTGACCACAGCGGCGGAGACGAATGCTACGACGGGAGAGGAGACGAACGTCACGACGAACGTGACCACGGAGGTGACGACGGAGGCGACCACCGTGCCGGCGACGACGACACCTGCGGCACCGCTCGTCTACGCGCCCCTCCTTGCCCCGCTGGCCTTCCTCCTCTGGCGGAGGAAGAAGAACTAACCCTCTCTTTTTTAGCGATTCCATCCCGCGACTCCCGAAACAGTGACGCACCCCCCAACCGAAGCGGGGGTTCCTCTAAGGAGAAATCCTCCAGGGCTCGCTCGACGCGAAGGCCTCGATGGTATTCCCGGCGGGATCCTGTGAGAAGAGGGGGGAGGGGGCCGCACCGGCTCCCCATGCCCTTCCGGGTTCTACGTCGTGTACCCGGTCAGGTTCCCTGCCGCAGCCGGCGTCACATTCCCGGTGACCGCGGGCGTCGTCGCGGCGGGACCGGCGGCGGTGGGCGGCACGATCTTCCAGAGCTTGCCGGTGCTGGTGGACGGATCAGGCCCTCCCACGTCGTTCGTCAGCACATACAGGTCCTGGTTGGTGTCCTCACCGAACCCGCGCAGGAACGCGCCCAGGGTCTCGTTGTTCCGGGCGGTGATGTTCACCGTCTGGGCTTCCCACATGGCGTTCTCGTCGGGGGTCAGGCTCGCAGAGGTCTGCGGCAGCGCTCCCTCGGCCCATCCCGCCGGGGGCGTGGCGGCGAGGATGGTGCCGTTCCCGACAGTTCGGCTGTCGCTCCAGTAACCGAAGAGGTACCTGCCCTGGAGCCCGGTGACGGCGGTCCCACGGTAGACGTTGCCGCCGACGACGACGACACCGAGGTCATGGCCGCCCTCGAAGATCGGGCCGATCAGCGGCTCGCCCTGGAGTCCGGTGATGTTGCAGGACTTCCCGGGGGCCGTGGTGGCGTTCGGGTCGAAGCAGTGCGTGCCCTCGCGGATGTGCCAGCCGTAGTTCCCGCCATTGAGGACAACGTCCACCTCCTCAAAGAGGTTCTGGCCTGCATCGGCGATGAAGAGCGCGTTGTTGCCGCCGGAATCAAAGGCCATGTAGGCAGGGTTCCGGAATCCATAGGCGTATATCTCGGGCGGGACTGAGGTGTAGGCGTAGGTGTCGAGGATCTCGGGCTGGGTCCCCACGAACGGGTTGTCGGCCGGTACGCTGTAGAGGCTGCCGGCAAACGTCGTCCACGTCGGATCGGGCGGGTTCGCCGTCCGGTTGACGCTCGCGTTCCCGGTCGCGGTCATCGTTGCGGTCGCATTCTGCTGGGCCGTCACGTTCCCGGCGGTGACGTTATCCACATCGATCCTGAGGATCTTGCCGTAGATCTTCGTGAGGTCCTGGGCGTTCCCGATACCGGGGGTATGCCCGTTCCCGACGTCGTTCGCCCGTCCGCCGTCCCCGAGCGATATGTAGAGGTAGCCGTCGGCAGGGCTAAAGGCGAGCTGGCCGCCGTTGTGATTCTGGTAGGGCTTGTCGATGTACATCAGGACCTTCTCGGAGGAGATGTTTACCTGGTTCGGGTTCCCGGGATCGACCTGGAACTCGGATATGTGGTTAGTGCAGTTCCATTCTTCGGGAGCCTCTGATCTCAGGGGTGCGCTGTAGAACGCGTAGACCTTGCCGTTAGTCCGGTAATCAGGGTGGAACGCGATCGAGAGCAGGCCGCGCTCGTCGTAGGTCGGGCTGATGTTGGCGAGGTTGCCCCGGAGGTCCAGGAACGGTTCGGGGAGCGTTGTCCCGTTCGCGTCGACGACCTTCACCACACCGATCTGGTCCACGACGAAGAGCCGCCCGGTCCCGTCGTCGGGCGACGTGACCATCATGGGCGAAGTGAAGTTCTGCGCGACAAGTTCAAGGCCGATATCGGCCGTAAAACTCGGGATCGTCGTCAGGTTTGTCCGGGACGCATTGTCCTGGAACGCCGCGGCAAGCATTGACCCGGCGTTGGTGAGGTCTGTTGCGTTGCCGCTCATGTTCTGCATACTTCCTGTCGTCTGGTTTGAACTCTCGTTGATATTACTGACATTGCTCAATCCCGCCTGCTGTGCACCCGCACCCGCGATGAGTGCGAGGATCAGGAAGGATGCTATGACAAGGGTAACTTTTGTCATGCGGGTCCGGACATGATACCAGGATAGATAATGGTTGCGTCGGATCCCCCCGGCTGTATCCCGGATAAATAGGGGCAGCGATTTGCGAAATGCGGCCCTCATGTGGGGTATTTGTTCCCCCGCCGGTCAGACGGAACCTTCGTCTGTCGGGTGGTATGCCGTCACCTTCGCGACGTACCAGAAGACCACCCACGACAACGCGAGCACGATCAACCAGACCGTGACGATCGCCGGCAGGGGGAGGGGGGTCGCGTAGGCCTGGCCGCCCGGGACGGGGATGATCTGGTAGAAGGCCCAGGGTGCTCGCGCAGACTCCCGTACGAATCCCATGACGTCCCGAGGATACCGGCCGTGAAGGCGGCAAGAAGCGACCCCCGGGTGAGGTATCCCCACTGCCCTTCCTTCTCCTCGTTCGTCAGGACGATGGCGGCACCAATCGCCGCCATAACAAAGAGGACGACGTACTTCAGCGGCATCCCGCCGATCGGATTGATCCATGCCCCGGGGTCGTCGATGAAGAGCGTCCCGGGCCAGGCGGGCTGGACGAGGATGACCCCGGCGACGGCGATCATGACCAGGAACCCCTTGGAGATCGGCCGGCCGACGGCGGCGATCTGGTCGATCAGGGCCATTCCTTCGGCGGTGTCGAGGTCGCCGGGGGACCCGCGCCTGTCCGCGTCGATGCAGCAGTGGGCGCAGGCGAGGTTGCACCGGGACGTTCCAGGATATGATATGCGGCCCGCCGCCGCCGTTCACGCCTCGGCCCGTCACCCCGCCCCGCCCTCCCGGTGCGAGGAGGGCAATGCAGGAGTCTTCTCAAAGCGTTTCAGAAACCGGGACAGCCCCGGCTGAGACGGCTCAGGAAAGTATATCTCCAAACAGGCGGATGCATTGAGCGTAACAGTCCTTGACCCGCGATTACAATACCCCGGGAGCAGGCTACCCTTCAGTCCGCCGGCCCGGCTCCTGCCCGGTGCGCAAACAGCATAAGAACCCCAAACCCAGGGTCTGGTGAAATGAATAGATATGCAGGAAGATTCCTTGAATCAGGAGATTCAGACCGTCCGGCAGTGTATCAGTGAACTCACCCGGGAGCCGCCGGCAGGTTCCCGGGGCGCTACGCCGCTCGAAAGGCTTCTCTCTGCTGCAGAGAGCCTGACCGCAGCCGCAGCCCGGGCTGAGGAGGAGCGGCAGCAGCTCCGGGACCTCGTCGGATCCTCCCCTGATGGGTTCGTGGTGACGGACGCGGGCGGCAGGATCGTCGAGGCAAACCCGGCGGCAATGAGCCTCCTCGGGGAGCCGCTGCCAGGGACGCTCCTTGCGGCGTGCGGTTACCCCGACGCTCAACCGGAGATCGCTCGCATGCTTGCCGACCTCCGTGCCGGGAAAGCGTGCGCATCCCGGGAAACAACCCTGCGCTCCCCGGGCGGCGCCCCGGTCCCGGTCACGATCACCGCCGCCGGCCGTGGTGCTGGGGAAAAGCGGTGGCTGATCCGGGAGCGGCCACAGGAGCACCGGGCTATCGAGAAGAAGACAAAAGGGATCTACCGCCTCCTCTTTGACCGGATGCTCGAGGGCATCTACGTCTTCGGGATCGTCCGGGACGCTGACGGCCGCCCGGTCGACTACCGGTACATCGACGTAAACCCCGAGGGTCTCGAACTGATCGGGCGCAGACGCGAAGAGGTCATCGGCAAAAGCGTCTCAGAGGTCTTCCCGGAGATGGATAAATTCCTGCGGAACCTCTTC
>JALNXI010000098.1 GCA_023230425.1 Methanoculleus sp.
AAAGGTGCGCTGTTGTCAGGGAAGGACGATATCCACGCCGTAGGTGCGCGACGGGGTCCCGGCATGGATGCGCCAGGCATCCTCTTCGGTGATAAGCCCCTCCTCGAGGTACCGGCGCGTGAACCGCGGGACCGATTTCGGCCCGATCACCGCGCCGGGCCTCGCGTTCTCGTCCATGTAGTCGCTCTCCATGGTGAACCATCGCCCGGCCCGGGCGAGCGCCGGGATATCCTCGTGCCGCGCGATGAAGGAGGGCATGAGCGGCGTATCGGGGGTTGCGAAGTGTTTGACGACCCGATCGAGCGGGATTCCCGCCCGGCCGGCCATCTCGACGACGTCGGTGCAGGGCCCGCTCTCGGCATGGAGCTGCACGGCGCAGCCGCACTCACCCCCGAGTTCGAGCGCGTGGAAGAGCACCGCGTTCGATGCCGCGAGCACCTCGGGCGCGACCTCGTAGTGGGGCCGCCCGCTCTTGAGGGCAACAGCCCTTCCTTCCTCGACGTAACGGGCGGCGAGGTCGAGCCCGGCCATCATGATGGCGGCGGCCTCGTCAAGGCTCATCCGTCCGGCAAGGCGGCTCATCTCAGCCGGGTGGATGCCGAGGACCGGGTAGACGACGAGCCCGGTCTCCCGGATCATATCGGCCACCCGGAGCGTCGCCTCGAAGACCTCCCGGTAGTCTTCGCCTGACGCGGCCTCGACCCCGAGCGACCAGGAGGGCTTCGTGACCAGGAAGATATGTGTTCCCCCGCTGCGGCGGAAGTCCTTCGCGGCCTCGATGCCCCGGCCGTTTTGCGGGTCGATGTGGATATGGTCGTCAGTGATCGGTATTGCGGGGAGTTTCATGGAACTCGACAATCTCCATCATGGGGTAGTCGTCCTCGAGGTGCAGCCGGGCCCGGCAGACGGTCTCGCCGACCTCCGTCGTGATCGCGACGTCAAACATCCGCCCGGCAAGTTCCGAGTAGCCGAACCGGTTCGAGACCATCAAGTCGCGGTTCAACTGGACAGAGATCTCCGTCACGTAGGGCTGCAGGCCGACGGCCTGTTCGATGACAGTCTCAACGGTCGCGGCGGTCTCGCGGGCGATGGGCGTCCCGACGAACTGGTGGTAGAGGGCGCCGAGTTTGATTCCTGCTTCAAATGCCGCTTTCTCGCGGTCGGTGATCATGGTAGTTAAGTTTGGTGTGCAGGGTAATAAGGGGCTGTCGCCGGGGTGGATATGACTGCTTACAGGAGGAGGCCAAAACCGGGTGGTCCCGCTGAAAAACGACCTGCCCAGGTTGCGACGTTCCAACGGAACGGAGCTTGAAAAGTCGTCAGGCTTCGAGCAGGAAGCGTGAGAAGACCTCCGGTCTTCGAAAAGGGTAATATACACGGGGCTTCAATCGATTATTATCATGGGTAACTGCTCCAGATCTGCGGGTAGGCCGGAAAAATTTACTCATATCTCTCTCTGGAACTGGCGCAACTTCCAGCGGGTAGATGTCGACCTGCAGGACCGGGTTTTCCTTGTCGGACCCAATGCATCCGGGAAGTCCAACTTTTTAGATGCGTTCAGATTCTTGCACGATATTGTGTCCGTAGGCGGCGGATTTCAGGGAGCGGTGAAACAAAGAGGCGGCGTCTCCAGCCTCAGGGCACTCTCTGCGAGACGGTACCCCGATATAGGCGTAATGGTGCGGCTGGGTAACGTGGAGTGCGGCGATCTCTGGGAATACGAGTTGATGTTTGGGCAGGACGAGCACAACCAGCCGGTCATCGCAAAGGAGCGGGTTGCAAGGTGCGGGGACGAAGTGATCGCTCGCCCCTCCGAACAGGATGAGGAGGACCCCGAGAGGTTAACCCAGACGTATCTGGAGCAGGTCAACGTCAACAAAGAATTTCGGGAGGTTGCCGACTTCCTGAAAAATATCCGCTACCTGCACCTCGTCCCGCAGCTGGTCCGTGAACCGGATCGTTCGTTCGGCCACAAAAACGACCCTTATGGCGGCGACTTTCTCGAACAGGTCATGAGCAGATCCGAGGAAGAGCGGGATTCCATGCTGGACCGGATCGAGAGGACGCTCAACGTTGTGGTACCACAATTAAGAGAGATTAAAGTTGAATTCGACAGCAAAGGCAAACCGCACCTCTGTGGGAGGTATAAGCACTGGAGGCCGCAGGGAGCCTGGCAAACAGAGCAACAGCTCTCCGACGGGACACTCAGGCTCATCGGCCTTCTCTGGGCACTCCTGGATGGCGGAGGACCGCTCCTCCTTGAGGAGCCGGAACTCTCTCTCCATCCTGCGATCATCAGGTACATTCCGCAGATGTTCTCCCGGGTGCAGCTGACGAGTGAACGCCAGGTGCTCGTCAGCACCCATTCCTCTGAACTGCTGCAGGACGAGGGTATCGGGCTTGATGAGGTGCTGCTGCTCCGGCCCTCGGAGGAGGGTACAACGGTTACACCGGCAGGTGATATCGAGGAGATTGACGACCTGTTAAAGGGCGGCCTCTCCCTTGCGGATGTCGTCGTCCCAAAGACCTGTCCCGGCGACACGGCAGAGTTAGCCCGGTTCGGAGAGTAGGATGGACGATGGGATAGCATTTCAGTGCGCCTTTGAAGGATCGCTGGATGAAGCAGTTGTGAGACGGTTGCTCCGGCACGTCGGGGCCCTGTCTGGTGACCTCTACAGGCAGAGGAAATCCTATTTGCTAGAGAGATTACAGGGATTCAACGCTTCCGCACAAACCCGGCCCTGGATTGTGGTCGTCGATCTGGATCACGATACCGGATGCGCGCCGGAAGCTGTCCGGAACTGGCTGCCTGCCCCTTCGCATTTCATGAACTTCCGCGTGGCCGTGAGGGAGGTTGAGGCCTGGATCCTGGCCGACAGGGAGAGGCTGGCGAGATATCTGCAGGTCCCGGAGGCCCGGATAACCGGAACGCCCGAGGAGATCGATTACCCGAAGGAGTACCTGATCAACTGCGCAAGAGAGTCGAGTTCATCGGCGATTCGGAAGGGCATCGTCCCCACGCCGGGCGGCCGGCGGGCAGAAGGGCCCGCGTACCTGTCGCTTCTTTCGGAGTTCGTCAACGATGCCGAACGGGGATGGAGACCGGACGTTGCATCAGACCACTCCGAAAGTCTGGAGAGGTGCATCCGCTCATTGCAGAACTCTATCGGCACCTTTTCCCGTGAGTCGCAACGTCAGCGTTATTCCCGGTGAACTACCCCGATGCTCCTCGAGCGTGGCTGTCTGCTTCATCCATCCTCTACCAGGGTGTGAATTCTGTCCAATTTCTTTACATTCCGTCAGCCGTTCGCAAAAGAGAAACGATCGATCTCGCTCCGGAGACGGGGGCAGAGAAGGGATATTATTCTAACGAAGGCCGCCGAAGCCCGTGATAAGCAACTCCTCCCCGTTCGTGTTCTTTGCGGCTCACACCTTCGGTGCTCACGCTCCGGTCCCGACGGATCATCGCGGCTCGCAACTCGCACCTTCGGCGATCGAGCTCCGGCCCTTCGGCCTGTCGTTCCTGTGGTACTCAAAGCTACGCTGTCGCTCGCACTTTGCGTGAATCAGCAGGGTATCGAGGGCTCCAGAAGAGGAACGGGGAAGCGCGAGACCGGTCGCCGGTAACCACATGACTTTAGACCCGGATGTCGACTTCGGCAACGAAGGTCTCCATAATATCGTCGTTCTCGAACGCATCGTTTCCGAAGGTCTCGATACGAAACCGGATGGCGGATTTCACTTCGGCTAGCGCTTCTTCGTAGGTATCCCCCTCTGCAACGACGACTCCTTTCAGACCCAGGGGGTAGGCGACATAGCCGTCAGGGTGTTTCTCGACAATAACCTTCAGGACCTTCATGATCCCCCTTCTGGCGACCGGACTCATGCTCCCCGGCTCCAGGCTTTCCAGAAGATCACACCCAGGATCAGCACGACGACATAACCACCGGCGACGTTATAGGGATACGCCACGGCGACCCCCAGACCTCCAGGACAGCCAGCACCGCGAGCCATAGGAGAAAACCCGAGGCTGAGGCCGCAAGCCCCGATCTGCCCTGAAGGAGTTCCGCTTCAGGCATCTTATCGCGGGTAAACAGGTAGTAGCCGAGGGTAATGAAGAGCGGCAGCACTCCGGCGGTGAGCCAGATCTGTATCATGTGCGGGAATCTGACTACGAATACTCCCATGGCGTTCGGTTCTGCGAAGAACACGAAGAGGATTGCCATGAGCGCGGCGACCCAGAGGCAATACAGGAATACGCCGAAGAGCGCGCCCAGAACGCCCGCGATCTTATCGGGTTTTTTGTCTGTTTCTGTGGTCATTCCATGTTACCCCATCTACGGTGTTCAGACGGCACGGTTCATCTCCCCTTCATGGTATCCGCCAGTTAACCGGCGATCGATCGCACCACCCGGATCAATTCGTCGCGGTCAAGCGACCCACGTACCTGATACATAGCGTTTTCGGCCGTCCAGACGATCAGCCGTTCCTCTTCGGTTTCGTAGATCCGCCCCGGATATCCGTTGATATCAACGGGTTTCGGTTCTCTGTTAACAATCTGATCTTTTGCATAGGGGTTGTGCCCGCAGTTGCTCCAGGAGATTTCGAGCAGCGTCATATCGGTAGTTGACGCATTCTGCATTGTATCGTTACGTGCGTAGCGCAGGGTCTCGCTGATCGTCGTGTAGTGGCCGTAAGTCTCGTTCCAGGCTGTGGCTATCAGGAGGCCGTAGAGGGTACACTCCTCGGGGATGTATGATGGCGGGGAGAAACTCGTGTATTCGGCGGGGTCCTCCCATTCCTCTATCCTGATGAAGGCTGAATCCCGGAGTGATGGTGCATTATCGGGGGGGAGTTCGGTTGTGGCGTCTATTGTGGGTGACGGTTGTAACCCCTGCGGGATCAACAGTTCCTGGTTGAATGCACCCCGCGGTGAGGAGAACAAAAAAGAGTCCTATCGTCATATTGCGGATCTTCATGTGCTTTCCTTCCATGATAGGAACCAGCCTTCACACAGTTGGTTATTCGGGTACAGATGGGCATCGTCCGGGTAAATGAGATCTGTAGAGAGCGATACCCTCATCGGACTGAATCATCCCTGCTCTGCGTTCGCGCGAGGCTTTCTCCGCGTCGCGCTCCAGTCCCATGCCAGGCACAGAACGAGAATTGTAAGAAGGCCACCTATCCCGTTAATCTGATAGGGAAGGCTGTAGCCAGCGAGATACAATACCCCGAGAACACCGAACCACAGCAGAAAACCCAGGAGGTTGCTCTTAAGTCCGATCACGCTGCGAACGGTCTCGATGCCGCCCAGTTTCCGGTGATATATCAGGTAGTTCCCGGCCATTATGACGAACGGGATGAGGCCCAGGGTAAGCCAGGCGGTGAACGGATTTTGCGTAAAAACCTGGCGCGGAAAGAGAGCGTTTTGAACGAAGAGCAACAGAGCAATCCAGATGACGACCAGCAGAACCCCGAATATAAGTCCAAGCTCTTTATCGTATTTATCCGGGCCCGGCTCCGCCATACAGGAACCTGAACGTGAGTTTATTTATAAGTTCTGTCCCTTCGCTCTACGCGTCCGGGAGCTGTTCGTAAAAGTGAGGCGATGGATCCCCCTCCGGGGGTGGAGGGTGGAGGAGATGGATTGTTTTGTCACCCGTCCTTCGCATTCCATGCCATGGCGAGATAACATATCCCGATCACGGGCATGCATGCGATCCAGTAGATCGCCATCATCCCGAGCGCCGACTCGAACATCCCGTGTGGAAAGTCCCGCACCAGAATAAACATGGCGATTGTGGCGGGTACACACATGATTGCAGTGAGCGCGATAGACACAGACCTGACCCGCTGGTCTGCCGGGATGACATAGAACACCGCCATGGAACAGGGGGCGAGGAGCAATATCCCGGCTGCCCAGCCAGCCCAACATGACTCTGGAATGCCGCGTGGAATCGATCCGCCGATGAGAGCAAGGAGCACCCCTGACATCAGGACAACGAGAAGATCCAGGATAAGCGGGACGACGAGATGTCGCTGAACCGGTTTCACGAACTCCCCTGAAAAGAGGATGAGCAGTATACCGGCAACGGACAGGGCGCATGTCGCAATCAGAACCGCAGTAAACAGGACCGGGCCGCTGTACGGAAATATTGGCAACAGGGCATAGGTGACCGGCATCCAGAAGAATACTCCGGATACCAGCGCCAGCGGGTATTTCATGCGGCGTGGTTTTATCATAAGTAAAAAATGGATTGGGTGTTTATCCGACAAGGCACCAGAACTCCTCGACGTAGTCCTGATATCCGCCATACAGGAACCTGAACATGGGTTTATTTATAAATTCTGTCCGCGCTCTCTACACGTCCGGGGGCTGTCTGCAAAAAGAGGTGCAACGAACCGCTCGCCGGAAGAATAGAGCCGGCAAAGGAGGTCCCGGAGTGCCGGAGGGAGGACGCCTCCCCCCACCCGATCAGCTTCACCAGCCCGTGCCGGGGCTCCAGCACCTCGCCGCCCCCGCCTATCACGTCACCTTGATAAAGCCGTGCCGGGGCTCCAGCAGGTCCCCGCCCCGTTTCAGCTGCTCGATGGTGTGCTCGATCTTGTCGCGGGAGAAGCCCTGCTGCACCAGGATATCGAGCACTTCATCGAGTTTTGCCTGGCCGCCGGAGTCGCCGGAGATGTTCCGGATCGCCTCCTTGACCGACCGGATGATGTCGCGCTGCGACTTCATGACGCCGGTCACGAGCTTGTCGATGTCGAAGCTCCCCGTCTCGGCATCGTAGGCGACCTGCCGGAGACAGACGTCCACGATCTTGAGGATCCGATCGGTATCCTCCGTATCGATGGTGGTCGAGAGGCGCATCCGGGCGCTCGCCTCAGCAAGGCGGACCAGCGCCTCGAGCT
>JALNXI010000100.1 GCA_023230425.1 Methanoculleus sp.
GGGAGACGAGTACTAAATAAGTCCGATAATTTGGAATCGTTGCACTAGTTTTATCTCACCGGCGCTCGGACGGCCACCGGTCGCGAACCGAAAAAGATATCAAAAAGAGGTCCTGCCGGGGCCCCGGCCCCTCTTCTTCACGCGCCCGCGCTCTCTTCCTTCGGCTTCTTCTCGGGTTTCTCGGGCTTCACGTAGGTGATGGTGTGGCGCTCCACCACATGCTCCACCACCGGCGCGAGGTAGTCTGGCTCCATCGTGAGGCTCCCGAACGGGCAGCCCTCGACACAGTCGCCGCAGGCGACGCACCGCATGCGGTCGATCTCCCAGACCTTCGCCTCCTTCTCGATGCGGATCGCCTCGCACGGGCATCGCCGCGAACAGAGGCCGCAGGAGCGGCACGTGGCGGGGTCGAAGGTGACGTGTCCCCGGGTGAGGGAACTCGTCCGTGCCGGGACTGCCGGATACTGCCGGGTGGCCGGTCCCCGCACAAGGTTCCGGAGAACCGTTCTTGTCATCTCAAAGTATCCCATGCCGGCTTCACCTCTCCGTGCAGCTGATGCAGGGGTCGATCGAGAGTACCACGACCGGGACATCGGCAAGCTGGGCGCCCGGGAGCATCTTCACGAGCGCCGGGATGTTCGCGAGCGTCGGCGTCCTGATCCTGGCCCGGGCAAGGTGTTTCGTGCCGTCGCCCCGCAGGTAGTGGACAACCTCGCCCCGCGGCTGCTCCACGCGGGAGAAATACTCGCCGTCCGGTGCTCCCTTCACCTTCACGTCGAGCGGTCCTTCGGGCATCCCATCGATCGCCCGCCGGATCAGGTCGATGGAGGAGTAGAGTTCACGGACACGGACGGCGCACCGGGCGTAGCAATCCCCGGCGGTCTCGACGACCGGTTTAAAGCCGAGGTCCCCGTAGGCAGCGTAGCCGGTCTCCCGGAGGTCCACCGCGACCCCGCTCCCCCGGAGCGTCGGCCCTGCCGCCCCGAGGGCGTAGGCGTCATCCTTCGCGATGACCCCGAGCCCCTGGAGACGGTACTTCACCGTCTCATCGTTTAAGAAGACGTCACCGAGGTCACGGCACTGCTGCTCAAACGGGTCGAGTGCCCGGTGCATCTCGTCGAGTTTCTCCTGTCCGATATCGCGCCTGATCCCGCCGACCTTGCAGGTGCCCTGGATGACCCGGCCGCCGGTGGTGTCCTCGAGCACATCAAGAACGCTCTCCCGGAGCTGCCAGGACCGCATGAAGAGGTTCTCAAAGCCCATCCCATCCGCGAAGAGCCCGAGCCAGAGGAGGTGGGAGTGGAGACGCGAACACTCCGACCAGATCGTCCGGAGATACTTCGCCCGGTCGGGGACCTCTATCTTCATGATATGCTCGATGCCCTGGCAGTAGCAGAGTGCGTGCATAAAACTGCAGATCCCGCAGATCCGTTCCGCCACGTAGACATACTCGGTGAACTCGCGCTTCTGTACAAGCTGCTCGAGCCCCCGGTGGATGTAGCCGATGGAGGGAACCACGTCCACCACTAACTCGTCCTCAAGGACGAGGTCGAGGTGGATCGGTTCCGGCAGCACCGGGTGCTGCGGCCCGAACGGCACGACTATGCGTTTCGGCATCGGTCGTCCCCCCTTCTTGTGACGCTGAACGGATACTTCTCCGCTGTCTTGATAAACGTCCCCTGAAAGTCGATGTTGATCCCGGTGACCGGGATACCGAAGAGGTCGTGCATCTCGTTCTCGTAGACGAACGCTCCCCAGTATATACCGGATATGCTCGGGACCTCCGTCTCCGGCCCGACCGTCAGACGGAGGTTCTTGAACTGGTAGTCCTTATCGAACGAGTAATTGATCTCGTAAGATCCCCCGATGTCCGTGCACCCGATCTGGACAAGGCGGTATCCACCGTCATGGAGCCCTCTGACCTCCCCTACGAGGTCCTCCAGCGCGACGCTGGTTGTTGTCTGCTCTTCATTCATCGTCATCATGTCCCCTCACCTGCCTCTGCTGCATGTCGCGCTTCTTCCTTTGTGTGCGCTTCCCCTGTCATCTTCTCCCGCTTCTCCTCGAGGATACTGAGCGCCTTCACAACACCGTCGATGATCTGCTCCGGCCGGGCCGCACACCCCGGGACGTAGACGTCGACGGGGATAACCTTGTCGACGCCTCCTGCGATGTTGTAGCACTCCCGGAATATGCCGCCGGTTGCGGCGCAGGCGCCGATCGCAACGACGACTTTCGGCTCAGGCATCTGCTCGTAGAGGTTCCTGACAACCGGCCGGTTCTGCGAGTTGATCCCGCCGGTGATCAGCAGGATATCTGCGTGCTTCGGGTTTCCGGTGTTGATGATGCCGAACCGCTCCACGTCGTAGAGCGGTGTGAGGCATGCAAGCACCTCGATGTCGCACCCGTTGCAGCTGGATGCATCGTAATGAAGGATCCAGGGTGATCGCTTCAGGAATGCCATGGTACTCATGCACCTCCGATCGTCATATAAGAGAGGATCGCCAGGTTCACGAGACCGAGGACCGCCGCCGCAAGCCACCCACTCTTCAGTGCTGCCTGCCAGCGGACCCGTGCGGTGACGTTATCGACGAATATCTCCGCTACGTAGGTGACTGCGACCGCAGCAACCCCGATAACAGGGTTCCAGCTGAAGAAGAGGTAGACGAACCCGAGGAGGAAGATGTTCTCGTACCAGTGAGCGATCTCGACCTGGCCGAGCGTTGAGCCCGAGAACTCCGTCGTGATGCCCTTGACGATCTCCTGGTGCGCGTGGTGCGACGTCGATATGTCGAAGGGCGATTTCCTGAGTTTGATCGTGAGAATGACGGCAAAGCCGAGGAAGACGCCCGGGAGGTAGAGGATGGCCGGCACGGTCGCGGCGGCGATATCAGCGACGTAGAAACTGTTTGTGACCATGTAGAGCCCGACTGCCGCAAGGATGATCATCGGCTCGTAGGCCATCACCTGGATCAGTTCACGCTCGGCCCCGATGTGGCTGTAGGGCGAGTGGACCGCGTAGGCTCCGAGCACCAGGAAGACGTGGGCGAGCGTGAAGGCAAATATGATTAAGAGCAGGTCCCCTCCCGCGAAGAAGATCGCCCCGGAGAGGGCGATGAAGACCAGGTAGGCGAGGACGTAGAAGTTCTGCGCCGTGGTGACGACGACGTTCTCCTTCTCGAAGAGCTTGCCGACGTCGTAGAAGGGCTGCAGGAGCGGCGGCCCGACCCTCCCCTGCATCCTTGCGGTGATCTTTCGATCGATTCCGGCGATGAGGCCGCCGGCGATGGGTGCAAGGATGAGGAAGAGGACTGCACCGATAAGCCCGTTCATAGGGGCACCCCCGCGAGTATCCACGATGCAAGGATCAGGATGGTGCAGACCACTGCTCCTGGGCGGAAGAGCTTTGCCTCGCCGAAGTATTCGGTGAGGTAGTAGTTCCGTGTCTGGACCTCCCGGGTCAGGCCGAGGGATCCCGCGAAGTGCAGGTCCGGCGTCGCGGGCCTCCCTCCCATGTAGACCGGGAGGTGCTTTGCGGTCCTCCGGAAGAGGAAGAACGATACCGGGAGCACCAGGAGCAGGGCCATCATCAGGAGCATGATGCCGACGTTCGCCTGTGCGAGGCGTGCCGTAGCCCCGTAGATGGCAAGGACGTAGGGCTCAATCAGCGTTGAGGATATGACCGGGAAGAGGAAGACAGCAGCTATCACGAGGCCGGTGATGATGTAGAGGGGAGCCCAGGGCTCCTCCAGGAACCCTTTCTCGACCCGCTCCACGTTCCGGGTGACCGCGACGAGTTTGCCCATCCACTTCGCCCAGAAAAAGACTGTGACGGCGCTTCCGTAGGCGAGGATGGCGATGAAGATCAGGCCGAAGGGGACCTGAACGAATGCCTCGATTGCTGCCCACTTGGATATCAGCATACCGAACGGCGCAAGGAACATCCCCGCTATCCCGATGAACATCATCACCGCCATCTTCGGCATACGGACGATCAGGCCCTCCATATCCTCGATGTTGCGGCTCCCGATCCGGTGCTCGATCGCCCCGGTCCCGAGGAAGAGGAGCGACTTCGCGACGGCGTGGAAGATGATCAAGAGGATGGCTGCCCAGACGAGCATGTAGGTCCCGACGCCCGCACATGCGGCTATCAGCCCGAGGTTTGCGATCGTCGAGTAGGCAAGGACCGATTTCGCGTCGCTCTGCGATATAGCGATCGCGGATGCGACGACGAACGTCACACCGCCGACGAGGCCGACGGAGAATCCGGCAAACGTCCCGGCAAAGACCGGCGCGAACCTGACCAGGATGTAGACGCCGGCCTTGACCATGGTGCTCGAGTGGAGCAGGGCCGAGACCGGGGTCGGGGCCACCATTGCCCCGAGGAGCCAGGAGGAGAAGGGCATCAGCGCGGCCTTCGTTATGCCGGCAAACCCGATCAACACGGCCGGGATCAGGATGACGGCCGCGTCCCCGGATGCAAGCACCCGGGCGAGATCGATGCCCCCGCTCGTCGGTTCGGTTGCGGCAAGGAAGATGAGTGCCACGACGAACGCGACCCCGCCGAGGAGGTTCATCACCAGGGCGCGGAAGGCGTTCTTTGTCGCCTCTTCGGTCTCCGAGTAGCCGATCAGCATAAACGAGCTGATGGTGGTCACTTCCCAGAAGAAGAAGACCCACATGAGGTTATTGGAGAAGACGAGGCCGAACATAGCGGCGAGGAAGGCGAAGATGACGAAGAAGAACATCCCCTGCCGGTCGCGCACCTCCGGATGGTGGTGGTGATACGTCTCCATGTACCTGACCGCGTATACGGCTATGAGGCTCCCGATGATCCCTATGATCAGGGCCATGATGATGGAGAGCTGGTCGACGAAGAGGTTGTTGACCGCATGAAGGCTCCCCGGGAACGATATCTCGAGGTATACCACCAGCGCCGCCTGAACGACGGCCAGCACGATTGCCAGGTAGTTCCTGAACTTTGCGCCCATGTAGATGATGAAGAGCGCGAGCACCATCTCGATGGCCACCATGGCCATACTGGCCCCCTCCGAGGGCGCGGCAAAGTAGACCGCGTCCCCGAACGCATACCGGATGAGCAGGTATATCGATGCCCCGCCGATGAAGAGAGCGGAGAGGGTGACCACCGCGTACCGCAACGTCGTCCGTTTCACGAACAATAAAAGACATGCGGCGAGGATGGGAAATAGTATTAGGAAGAGCAGCGTCTGCACTAAAGTCCCTCGTAGGGTAGTTATGCCTTACTTACATAATTAATCATTCCAAATAGGCACCCGGGGTATCGGCCGACGTATACCCGGTGCCGGCTCCGCGCCGGGCGGTTGGGCGGTATTCCGCCGGATCTCATCCCCGGAGGCGAGGTCTTCACCGTCACCCGGGCCTGTGCGGTATCACGCACCGCACGCCTCCTCCTGCCTGTCCTGTATCGCCCCGGTAACGCGGTATGAAATGGACGTGAACATGCATCACGTTCTGCCCCGCGACCTCCCCTACGTTGACGCCGATGTTGTAGCCGTCGGGATGCAGTTTTTGGTCGGTCGTCGCCCTGCAGCCATCGATGAGCCGGGCAAGCGCCATTCTCTCTTCGTCGGTCGTATCAAAGTAACTCGCCACATGCCGGAACGGTATGACGAGCAGGTGGCCGGGGCTGACCGGGTGGATGTCATAGCGGGCGTAACAGAGGTCGTTTGCCGTCACGATATCCTCCGGGGCAGGGTTGCAGAACGGGCATGGCATGGCCTCTGCTCTTCTCCCGATTGACTATGATTGTTTTGGCCCGGCCCCTCTCACCCGAGCAGGCGGGCGAGGAGTTTCCCGGTGAGGCTTCGGGAGAGGGTGATGGCGTGCTCGGTGCACATCTCGTGGCAGCAGTAGCACCGGATGCAACGCGCAAGGTCGATCGTCGCCCGGCCTTCCGTGACGGTGATCGCGTGCACCGGGCAGATCCGTTCGCACTTCCGACAGCCGATGCATGCCGGAGCGACCACGCCGGGCCGGGGGGCATAGGTCTTCCCGAACCGCTGGACAACGGCGAGGACCACCCGTCGCCAGACCCCTGTCCCACCCCCGGCGTAGGTTGAGGGTTTCCGGAAGTCCGGGACCGCGAAGTCGGCAGGGTCGTCGCCGACCGTCCGGACGGCCCCGGGATCGACCAGGCCGCGCCCGGCTGCGCTCCTGATGCTCCCGATCTCGAGCGGGTCCATGCCGATGAGCCGCGCGAGGACGGTGTCCACGGCCGAGGGGTCGCTTCCGGCGAGGATCACCCCGATCTTTCTCGGGCTGCCGTCCTGGGGGCCGTCCCCCTCCATCGCCATGACCGCGTCGACGATCTGGAGCCGGGGCTTCATACACTCGTTGAGGTCGAGGAGCATCCTCCCGAAGGCGTACTCGTCCCGGAACCGAAAGTGGAAGACCGGCTTCTCAAGCCCCGGGATGAGCCCGAAGAGGTTCTTTGTCGCGCCGGTCATCCGGGTCCACATGTGGGTCTTCGCTTTGGAGACGACCACGATCGCGTCTGCCGCGACTGCCGGGGTGATGATGGAGAACTGCTTCATCACCTCGCCCTCCGGGAATGGGACGGTCTGAAAACTGGTATCGTAGTTCAGGGCGGCGCCGGTCTCCTCCGCCACCGCCGCGTACCCGGTGCGCGTGTATGCCCGTCGCAGGTTCGCTTCGCTGTAGACGATCCCTGCCCCGGGGCTGTCGCCGATGACGACCCGGCACCCGTGCTCCCCGAGGAGCCGGGCAACGGCAGCGACGACCGCCGGGTGGGTGGTGACGCACCGTTCCGGCTCCTGCCCCTGCAGGAGGTTCGGTTTGAGGAGGATCCTCTGTCCCGGCGATACGAACCTCCCGGTGCCGCCGAGAAGATCGACCGCACG
>JALNXI010000101.1 GCA_023230425.1 Methanoculleus sp.
CCGACATCACCGGTTCACCCTCTGCGTTCGCCGGAACCGGGATCATGACCGTGGCGGTGCCGTTCACGTCAAGACTGCCAATGCCGGTGATCTCGATTATATAGGCGTTGTTCGGTGTAGTCGTCTCGACGAACCCAACAGCAAGGAAGATGAGGAAGATCATCAGGACGACCACCACGGCGAGGATGCAGAGTGCTATGAGCAGGTTCTTGACCTGCTTTCGGGTTGTTGATGTTTTTCATCCATTCGCTCACCAGAGGGGGCCGATCTGCAGCACACCCGATCATACCCTCAACCACACAGGCGCACCGCGTTGAGCGGCCATACAATGACCTGGGCGTTCTGGCATATACCTTTTCTGTCACAATCCTCTACACTTCCAGGGATGTGCCCAAAAATGAAGGAACAGAACCCCGGTAAGAAACAAAAAGAACAAGGAGGCCTGTTCGGCTGCAGTGGATAGTGTGCCAGGAGCAGCAGCACCGATAGCTGCAGTCATAGTTCTTTAGACAACCCGGAGCAACCCTGTGGTCAATGGAAAGTAGGTGATCTCCTCGAAAGGAGGGTTCCTCCAGAGCCGCACTCATGTAAAGGTTATGCCCGGTTCCTGGCAACGGAGGACTCTGCAGACCAAACAGGGCCCGTAAAGCAAGTACGCAAGTCCTATCATCCGTGACAACGGTACCATCAACCATTGAGACTGCGCATCCTGGTCCAGGAGCCCAATAATGAAAAAGATCCCGCTCATCGTCTGGATAATCCTCATCTGCCTCGTCCTCGTGCACTACTTCTACACGCCCGAAAAACCTGAGATCGTCACGGGAGCGATGAGGATCGACCTAGGGGAGCATCAGCCCGATCTCGTGAACCTCTGGGACGCACTGGTACGTGAACAGGGGTTCGCGAACGAGTCGGCCATACTCATTCAGTTGAACCAGTTCATCGATAAAGCCGGGGTGGTGCAGTGCACCCAGATGTATTATACCGGAGATGTGGACGGAGAGCGGCATGTTTACGAAGTGTATGCCTATCCGAGCGGCAACATACTCTATAAAGACCAGAAACTCGAACTCCCCCAGCAGGGGGTGCACCCCCATATACGCTAACTTTAGCCATGAGGATTCGAGCGGATAATGTCTTATTCCGTGAAATATGGCTAATTTGGTGGGATATCAGCCACACGACTCCGGTGGTGTACGGCAATAGCCCTCCTCCTCTGAAAAAGATAGTGATCACGGGAATCTCATTGGAAACGGATAACCTTGGGGCATAGATGAGAACTCGCCGATTGCCTGATACTTGACGGTATCACCGAGAATGCATTACACCCATCTGGTAAGTTAACGCCTATGGGGTCTCCTCCCTCCCCTGTCCCCCCGGACACGAGACCTGGTGGGAAGCCATGCAAGGGTTTTGTGCGACTGGAAAGGTCCAGACGCTGCTGATGCAATTTCCGGGCCGAAAACCCACTCTCGTGCATCATTTCAGCAGGAATTCATTCTTCTGAACAACACCTCTTCTCATATCCCGAGTTTCGCCCGCTTCGCCTCGATATGCGCGGAGATCCCCTCCACCGCCTCTCTCGCGTCCGTCTCGACGCGGAGCACCCCGCCGGTGATGCCGGGGAGGTCTTCCGTGAGGAGTTTCACGAGGTCCGGCCCCCCGGTGACGGTCGGGACGGGGTTGACGTAGGTGTAGAGACCGAGCGCGAGCGCGAAGAGGGCGTCGATCGTCGCCTTCTGCTCCATGTACTCCGGGGCGGCGACGGCGACCGGGAGGTCGGGGAGAGGGACGCCGCCGAGGGCTTCGGAGATCGAAGAGAGGAGGTCGGCGCACCGGCCGGTGTCGGTGCAGGTCCCGAATCCGAGCACCGGCGGGACGCCGAGCGCCGTGCAGAGTCCTTTGAGCCCCGGTCCGGCCTTCGCTCGCGCCTCCGGGGAGCAGAGCCCGGCGACCTGGAGGCCCGCGACCCCGCAGCCCATCCCGAGGACCAGGATGTCGCGGGCGATCAGGCTCTCCGCGACCGCGACGGTATGGACGTCCTGCCCGGTGTCGCGCAGCGTGGTGCAGGAGACGAGTCCCACGACGCCCCGGATGGTGCCGTCCTTTATGGCGGAGAGGAGCGGGTCGAGGCTCCCCCCGAGCGCCGCAATGATACTCTCGGGGGCGAACCCGACCACCGCCTCCCGCACGGGAAGACCCCGGATCGGCTCTATCATGTTGTGCCGCTCCTTGAAGTTCTCGATCCCCATCTCGAGGAGCGTCGCCGCCTGCTCCTTCGCCTCCTCGGGGACGTAGTCGAGCCGCTCGCCCCCGCCCTCAAAGACCACGACCTCGCTGACCGGTATCAGCCTGAAGTGGTACTTCTCGGCGTAGAGGGGGTCGAGCGGGAGCGAGCAGTTCATATCGGCGGCAAAGACGTCCACCGCCCCGGTGGCAAGCACCGCCTCCTGTATGATCCAGTTTCCGGTGTAGCCGTAGAAGACGTCGTCCATCTCCCGGCGCTGGATCAGCTCCTGCCCGGTCTCGATGTTCGCGATGACCCGGAGGCCCTTCGCCCCGGCCGCTCGCGCCTTCTCCTGCCACTCCCCGGTGCGGGCTAGGTCGATGAGGGCGAACCCGAGGAAGGGCTCGTGGCCGTTCGGGAGGATGTTGACGTAGTCGGGGTCGAGCACCCCGAGGTCGACCCGCATGGGGTGCGGGCGGGGGATGCCGTAGAGGATGTCCTGGATGTACTCGAGCACAATCTGGCTCTGGTAGGCCATCGCGACACCGAGACGCATCGCCCGCATGGCGTGGCTCGCGAACCAGCCGTCGACGTTCGTCAGGGTGGAGGCGGTATCGACGATCGTCTCCCCGTAGATCCCGCCCGGGAAGAGGTTGAGCCTCTTCCAGACCTCTTTTCGTTCCGGCGGGGCGAGCCGCTCCACGATCAGGCTCGGCTCGTGGGTGAACCGGTGAAAGTCCTCCTCGACGAAGTCGCAGAGCCGGAGCGCGACCTCGGCATTGCTCCCGCCGGTCTCGATCCCGAGCCGCTCCGCAAACGTCCTGAGTTTCTCCGGCTCGGCGATGGAGAACGGGGTTTTACCCTCGGCGGTCGCCCGGAGGGTCCTGACCGCCTGCTGGGCATGGAAGTGGTAGTTCGACGCCCCCATGACGTTGCGGAGGAGCATCATCCGCATCGCCATGCCGTCGGCGTTGATCCCGCAGACCCCGCGCTGGTTCTTGCTCACGTCGGCCCGGCAGGGGCCGTTTGAACAGAAGTCGCATCGGGCGCCTGCCTGGCAGAAAGCGCACCGCCGGTCGGGGTCGGTCCCGAGGCCCTGGGCCTCGTAGCGGTCCCAGACGTTGGACATACCGTCCTTCCTGAGCCGCTCGTAGACGGTTCTCACCGAATCGTGGTAGGATATCCTGTTGCTCTCCATGGTCATAGGGAGAGGTAACCGGGCCGGATCCGTAAAGAAAGTATTGGTGCTGCTTATCCCTCTTCGATATACCGTTTCAGCGCCACGGCGTTGTTATGCTCCTCATCTTTGGCGGCGTAGAGGAGCGTGACGGTCCCCTCACTTGCCTCCTGCCGGAGCCGGGCAAGCTGCTCCTCCCTCTCCCCGAGTTCGGCCCGGTAGCGCCGGAGAAACTCATCCCACTTCGCCGGGTCGTGCCCGAACCACCGTCGTAGTTCATTCGTCGGCGCAAGGTCCTTCTCCCACCGGTCGAGTAACGCCCTCTCCTTCGAGATGCCCCGCGGCCAGAGCCGGTCAACGAGGACCCGGGCGCCGTCATCCTCGGAGGGTTCTTCGTAGATCCGCTTTGTGCGTATCATGGGCGGGAGTATGGCGCCCCCTCACTTAACCCTGTCCCCCTGGGTGAACCAGGCCTTTACCGGGGAGGATTCCCGCCTGCAGGGCTTCTCCGGGGCGCACAGGGCAGCCCTGCGAAAGGTATATTATGCTCGCTTCCCTCCCCCTGCCCCGTATGACGAGATTCTTGAGACTCCTGATCTTCACCCTGGTGATAGGGTGTGTAACTCTCTTCTCCGGGGTGGTCGCCGAGGAGTATGGTGGGAGCGACACAACTGCGACCCCGACCGGGAACCAGACTGCTGAAGCGAACGTCACTATCGTTGAGCCCATGGAGGGAGCGGCCCTCCTGGCCGGGAACGTCACGGTGAGCGTGAACCTGACGAACTTCACGCTGGTCGAGCCGGCCGGGCAGCCGAACGCGCCGGGCGAAGGCCACCTGCACTACTACCTCGACGCTCTGGTGCCGACGAACGCGAGCGCGCCTGCCATCCCGGAGACCGGCGGCTATGTCGTCTCCACGAACACCTCCTACACCTGGGAGAACGTGACGCCGGGCGAGCACAACCTCTCGGTCCAGGTGGTCAATAACGACCATACTCCGCTCATACCGCTCACGTTTGACACAGTCAACGTCACCGTCGGCGGGAACGCGACCGGAAATGCGACGGTGGTGAACCTCACCGCACAGAACATCGCCTTCGATACGAACACGATCACGGTGCCGGCGGGGGCGAACGTGACCGTGGCCTTCAATAACCAGGATGACGGCATCCCCCACAACTTCGCGGTCTACGACAGTTCCCTCCGATCGGAGCGGATCTTCGTGGGCGATATCATCACCGGCCCGGCGATGACCAACTACACCTTTGTGGCACCCTCCGAACCCGGGACATACTACTTCCAGTGCGACGTCCATCCCTCCATGAACGGCGACTTCATTGTGGAGTAATGCAGGACCAGATCGGTATGTGGAGAACGGGGTAACCCCCTCCCTCCTTTTGCGCAGGCCCGGCGGGGTTCCCGGGCAGAGCCAGACCGTGACCCGGGGCCCGGCGGCTTCTGGTCACCGCCGTCCGGCGCTACACCAGTTCGTGCCTGCGGAGGAACTCCCGGATCTCCCGTGATTCCACCCAGCCCCGGTCGAGCTGCCTGACGATATCGTTGATCCGCCAGACCTGCTTGCGGATCCGCTCAGACGCCTGCTCATCATCCAGGAGCTCTGACGTGGCGAGGATGACCTGCAGGGGCAGGCGGATGTGATCGCCGAGGATAGCGAACTGCTCCATGTTCTGCTCGATCTGGGTGAACGCCTGATGCCGCATCTCCTCAGACCGTCTCTGCTCGGTTATGTCGTAGGAGAGCACCGCGACCCGCACCACGTTTCCCTCTGCATCAGCGACCGGGAAGAGAGAGTTGTAGAGGACCATCCCCTCCCGCTCATCGACAAACCGGACCGGCCGGCCCGTCGCGAAGACCTCCCCGATGATCTCCCGCCGTCTCGCGGCGACCTCCGGCGGGAGGTGGTCATATATCGGTGTGCCCATGAGTTCCTGAACACTTCCTCCGAACCTCTCGGCAACCACCTCGTTCAGGACGAGGATGGTGCCGTCGCGGTCGATGAGCATCACCGCGTTTGGCGATGCGTTCATGAGCGCCCGGAACCGCCCTTCGCTCTCCAGGAGGGCCGCTTCAGCCCGCTTCCGCTCACGGATATCGATGCCGATCCCGACACGCGTATCGTCGGAGAGGCGGATGTTTGCCCAGGCGGTCTCAACGACGGAGCCGTCCTTTGCGACCAGCAGGAGGTCGCGCCACCCCGGCTCCAGAGACTGCATGTATTCGCCGGCCATATTCCTGTACTCCGGGTCGGGGAAGAATCTCGCCATCAGGTCCCCCCTGGCCCCATCCTCCTCCGACCAGCCCAGCACCCTCTGGAACTCGCGGTTGAGGTGGAAGAGCCTGAGATCCGGGTCATAGATCGTGATCATCACCGGGATGGTATCGATGATCCCCTGCAGGAGCTCCTGCTGGTGTTCCAGCGCCTGTCGGGCCTGCTTCTGTCCGGTGGTATCCATCGTGACGCCGACGGCCCGGGTGACGTTCCCGGCCTCATCCTTCTGGACCTCACCCCGTGACTCCAGCCAGGCCACCGCGCCCGTGTCGGGGCGGATGATCCGGTACTCGGTGTGGTAGAACCCGCTTTGCTCTTCTTTGGAGCGCAGGCGGTCTATATCATCAGGGTGGACCAGCGCCAGCCTCTCCTCGGGCCGGGTAAAGGGCGGCCGCCCGTAGATCCCCTCAAAGTCACCGCTGATCTGGAGCCGGCCGGTGGCGGGGTCCCAGTCCCAGGCGATCATCCTTGCGGAGGTGAGGGCCAGTTCGAGCCGCTGCTGCTGGATGCGCAGTTCCCTTTCCATCAGCTTCCGGTCGGTGATCTCGGCGCTGGCGGTCACGAGCAGGTCTTTCCCGATGGGAAAGACAGAGGAGATGTAGTAGCGCCTGTTCCAGAAACTGTGCTCAAACGTCTGCCCGACACCTGATGCCATGATCTCGCGTGACCGCGCAAGATATTCGGCCATCGGCTCCGCGCCAAAGAGGTCGGTGACGCGCTTCCCGACGATCTCGTCCAGCCTGCCGAGGTCGCGCTGAGAGACCGGGTTTGCGTCACGCAGGATCCAGTCCACGATCTCGCCGTGCTCGTCGCGGACCATCTCGAAGATCTCGATGGAGTCGCTCGCGTTCTCAAAGAGTCCCCGGTATTTCTCCTCACTCGCCTGCAGGGTCTCTGCTATCTGTTTCCGGTCGGTGATATCGTAGGCGAGCAGCGCAAGCAGGTCTCGTTGCGGCCGGTAGAGCGTCACGTCAAGGTATCTGTCCAGGGCAGGGGACGGCTGTTCAACGTGCGCCGGCTCTCCGGTCTCTGCAACCCTGCGGAAGAGGTTCCGCAGGAATTTATCCATCTCCGGGAAGACCTCTGAGACGCTTTTGCCGATGACCTCTTCGCGTCTGCGCCCGATCAGTTCGAGACCCTCGGGGTTTACGTCGATGTACCGGTAGTCAACAGGACGGCCGTCAGCGTCCCGGA
>JALNXI010000102.1 GCA_023230425.1 Methanoculleus sp.
CTACCCCGAATCCATCGCGGTGATCGGCGCATCCGCGAGCCCGAACAAGGTGGGCTACTCCGTCCTCCGGAACCTGCTCTCCTTCCCGGGGAACCTCTACCCGGTCAACCCGGCCCGGAAAGAACTCTTCGGGAAAACGGCCTACCCCTCTGTTGCGGATATCCCGGGCCCGGTCGACTGGGCGGTCATCGCCGTGCCGGCCCACCTCGTCCCGGGGGTGATGGAGGAGTGCGGGGAGAAAGGCGTCCGGCTCGCCGTCATCGTTACTGCCGGGTTCCGCGAGATCGGCGGCACTGGCGCGGCACTCGAAGAGAAGGTTGTGAAGATCGCACGCAGGCACGGTATCCGGATCATCGGCCCGAACTGCCTCGGGATCATGATGCCGCATCAGGGGATCAACGCCACGTTCGACCCGGTCTCGCCGAGGCCCGGGGATGTGGCCTTCATCTCCCAGAGCGGCGCGATCATCACCACCGTCGTCGACTGGAGCCTCCCGGAGGAGTTTGGGTTTTCGAGCGTGATCAGCGTCGGCAACCAGGCGGACCTCGGGTTTGAGCACTATCTCCGGTTCGCCGAGCAGGACCCAAAGACCCGATCGGTCACCCTCTACATCGAGGAGATCCAGGATGGGCGCGGTTTTATGCATGTCATGCGCGAGGTCGCCGGGAAAAAACCGGTGGTGGCGGTGAAGTCCGGGTCGTCCCGGAAGGGCAAGGCCGCGGCGTCATCCCATACCGGATCGCTTGCCGGGAGTTACGATGTCTACATCGCGGCGTTCAGGCAGGCGGGGGTGATCCCGGCCCGGGGCCTGCGGGACGCCTTTCACCTGGCGGAGCTCCTGGCGTCCGAAGGCTACCCGCAGGGGAAACGCGCGATCGCCGTCACCAGTGCGGGAGGGTTCGCCGTCCTCGCCTCCGACTACGCCGAGACGCACGGGATCGATATGGTCGACCTCCCCGACGATGTGGTCCGTGAACTCAACGCGTTCCTCCCTCCGTTCTGGAACCACGCAAACCCCATGGATATCGTCGGAGACGCCGACGCGGCCCGGTTCGCCGCTCTCTTTGATGTTCTGATCCAACATCAGGACTTCTGGGACATAGCGTTTGTTATCGCCGTGCCAACCACGCTCGCCGATCCGGCGCACGTTGCAAACGAGATCGTCCGGCTCTCCCGGAACACGGAGAAGATGGTGGTGGGCTGCATGCTTGGCGGCGATAGTATCAGGAGCGGCCTGCGCATCCTGCGGAGTTGCCGGATCCCGAACTTCTCGGAGCTTGAGGATGCGTTCAAGGCTGTGGGAAGCATTCTTTCGGTCAGGACCGCACGGTTGGGTGAGCAGTCCCGCCTGCCTCGTGACGACCGGTGTCCGGGCGGTGGGCGGTAACATCTGCTCCTTCTCCCCGTATTCCCGGAAACCTTTTTATATACTTCTTCCATATTTCGGCGCATCGGAACGGGAGGCGGAACCCCGCCGGGGAGATGCACACGGATGCTGTTTGAGAAGATCAAGTCCGATATCCTTGCTCACAATTCATATATCATAGGGGCGGTCGGCGAGGCGGTGGTCATCGATCCCAGGCGCGACTGCCTGGCCTACACGACCATCGCCGAACGCCTGAACATGAAGATAACCCGGATATTTGAGACGCATAAGAACGAGGATTACGTCAGCGGCTCCCGGGAACTCGCCCGCCCGACCGGGGCGGAGATCTTCCACGGGGCACGGGAAGAGTTCGGGTTCGGCACGCCCGCGCGGGAGGGGGAGACGTTCGGGCTCGGCCCGCTCGAACTTGAGGTCCTGGAGACGCCCGGCCATACTGTAGAGAGCATATCCCTCCTGATGCGGGACCGGTCGGTCTCCGACGACCCGCTGATGGTCTTTACGGGCGATGCGCTCTTTGCCGGGGATGTCGGGAGGACCGACCTTGCCGGCGAAGACCGGCGGCGGGAGATGTCGGAGATGCTGTATGCGAGCCTGCACGAGAAGATCCTCCCGCTCGCCGACGGCGTGATCGTCTGCCCCGCCCACGGCGCCGGTTCGGTCTGCGGGGGGAATATCAGTGACCGGGAGTACACGACCATCGGTTTTGAGGCGGCGACGAACCCACTGCTTTCCATGGGGGAGGAAGAGTTTGTCGAGTATAAGGTGAACGAGCAGATCTATGAGCCGCCGTATTTTACGATGATGCGAAAACTCAACAAAGACGGCCCCCCTCTGATCTACAACCTGCCACACCTGCGGGCCTATACGGCCCGGGAGATACGCACTCTCCGGGACCGGAAGGCGCAGATCGTCGACATCCGGTCGCCGACGAGCTTCGCCGGGGGGCATATCCCGGGAACCACCAACATCTGGCGGGAGGGCCTTCCCCTCTACATGGGCTACTACCTGAACTACGAGAACCCGATCGTCCTCGTGGACGACTTCAACCTGGAGATGGGTCGTGTGGTGCGCCACTTCGTGCGGCTTGGCTACGACAATATTGCCGGATACCTCGCTGGCGGATTTCCGGCCTGGTTCAAGCAGGGCGAGAGGATCGAGAGGACCGGCACCTGGTCCCCCTCCGACCTCGTGGAGCACCTGGACGACCCGTCGGTCCATATCCTCGACGTGCGGGATATCAAGCACCGGGAGGAGAACGGCCATATACGGGGCTCCCACCACATCTACGTCGGGCACCTCGAAGAGCATCTGGAGGAAGTCCCGGAGGAGAAACAGATCGTCGTCCACTGCGATGTCGGGTTCAAGGGGAGCCTTGCGGCAAGCATCCTCCAGAAGCACGGGTTCCGGCATGTTATCAACCTGCTCGGCGGCACCATCGGCTGGGAGGCGGCGAATTATCCGCTCATCAAGGAGCGATCCTCTTCCCCCGTGCTTCTCCCTCAGTGAGAAGAGCGACCGGCCGGGGAGGGAGACCCGGCGCCCCTCCCCCGTTCCCGGCAAGGTGATGCTCGCAAGCCCTCACCCTCTGGGGGCAGGCAGCGGGGATAAACGGCGTTCCACTGCATGAGGTGATACCGGGAAAACGCCCGGTCGGCATACTCGGTCCGCCTCTGCTGCCCAGCTTAAGCCGGTACCAGAACGCGGTATCCAGAGGGGAGGGAAAACTATTACGCCTGCTCTGTCTCCTCCCACCCGAGAGAGACCCTGACCGGCACCCTCTCCTCGAGCGAGTCCGCGACCGGCGAGCGCCGGTAACCGCGGCTCACGAGTTCCTCGATCTTCTCCCGCGGTGCATCGGCATCCATCCGGACGGTCACCCGAACTTCCTCAAAACCCGGCCGAACATCGCCGGAGACCTCAAAAAGCCCCCTGAGGTCGAGATCGCCCTCAACATCGATATCGATGGAACGGACCTCAACCTCATCTTCAGCCGCGCTGTAGGCGATAGAGATCGCGATGCAGGCGGAAAGTGCGGTGAGCACCAGTTCCATCGGACTCGGGCCCCGGTTGGTCCCGCCGATGGCGTCCGGCTCGTCGGCCGGAATGGCGAAGTTCCGGACGATCGTGGTGGAGTGCGCACCACCGTTCCAGCTGGTGATGCCGGAGAGGGTTCTTTTGCCCTCTGCCGGGTCCTTCTGCATGGCTTCAACACGGGCGTTCACCTTCGCCATATCAACTCCGTTTCGCATCATCGTATCTGACTCCTCGCGGGAACTTGCGCCCGCGGGGTATCATTCCGTCAAATGATACCATAATCCTGCCGTCAGATGACCGGCTCCGGCGGCCTTTGGGTCGTTCTCATGAGCCGGAGCATCTCATCGGGATCCGTTGTCGGGATGTCGCAGGCGTAGTTGGTGCAGACATACGCCGTCGCTCTCCCCTCAATCGTCACGATATCCCGGGTAAATCCGGCTACTTTTGTAATCTCCGGCTCTTCCTCGTCAGTGGGGCGGAAGATGACAACGGCGTCGGGCGTATAGTGCGACCGGATAACGTTGACCATCGCTCTCGTGTCCTCTGCGCCCGAAACGCCGGCTATGATCACCTCGAAGTTCGGCCCCAGTATGAACTCAAGACCGGTGAGGAAGTGGGCGTGGGCGGCAGGGGTATCGCGGACGGCGTCGGCGAAGACGCGCCGCATACGGTTCGCCGTCTCCTCGAGTTCGAGGTTCGCCGTCATCCGGCCGAGGGCGAAGAGGGCGTACATGGCCACGCTGTTCCCGGAGGGGATCGCCCCGTCATAGATTATCTTCTGGCGGATGGGGATATCCGCATCGTCCGGCGCAAAGAAGAACCCGCCGTGGCTGCAGTCCCAGTAGTGGGCGACCAGGTCCCGGGAGAGTTCCGTGGCGGTCCGGAGGTAGCCGGGGGAGAACGACGCCTCGTAGACCTCGATGAGGGCCCAGAGCATGAACGCGTAATCATCGAGGGTCGCTGTGAGGCCAGCCTCTCCATTTCGGTAACGGTGGAGAAGCCGCCCGTCCGGGTCGCGAAGGCTCGTGAGGACGAACGCGGCCGCCTTCTCCGCCGCCGCCAGGTACTCCGGGTCGTCGAAGGCCCGGGCGGCCCTGGCGAGAGCCGCGATCATCAGGGCGTTGTAGTCGGTGAGGATCTTGTCGTCTTTTGCCGGGCGGACCCGCTCTTCCCGGGCCGCAAAGAGCTTCCGCCGGGCCCCTTCCACGAACCACGCCAGGTCCTCCTCCGAGGTCGAGAACTCGTGAGCCCATGACGCCAGCGGGCGCCGCAGGCGGAGGACGTTTTTGCCCGTCCTCTTTCCACCCGGCTGCTCCCGGTAGTTGCCCGGCTCCGTGACGCCGAAGATGCGGGAGAACCGCTCACCGTCCTCTTCTCCGAGAACCTGCAGGATCTCGGCCTTCGTCCAGAGGTAGAACTTCCCCTCCTCGCCTTCGCTGTCCGCATCCTCCGCCGAGTAGAAGCCGCCGCCCGGATCGGTCATCTCCCGCAGAACGTAGGCGATCGTCTCCCGGGCGGTCCTGGCAAACTCCTCTCTCCCTGTCGCGAGGTAGGCCTCCGTATACGCCATAACGAGGAGCGCCTGGTCGTAGAGCATCTTCTCGAAGTGCGGGACGATCCACTCTGCGTCCGTCGAGTAGCGGTGGAACCCATAGCCGACCTGGTCAAAGATCCCGCCCCGCCGCATGGCATGCAGCGTCTTCTCGACCATCGTGTATGCCGGTTCCTTGCCGGTCCGGTTCCCGTATCGAAGCAGGTATATGAGGTTGTGCGGTGCCGGGAACTTGGGCGCGTCCCCGAACCCGCCGTTCTCCCCGTCGAAGATCCGGAAGAAGGTCTCGTAGGCCTCGTCGAGGACCGCTTCCGTAAGCTCGCTCTCCCCGGGAGGGGTGCGGGCCGCGCTCTGCAGCGCTTCCAGCACCTGACCGCCGGCATGCTCGAGTTCCTGCCGCTGGCCCTGCCAGATCTTGCTGATCCGGGGGATGAGATCTAAGAGGCCGGTCATCCCATACCGGCTCTCTTTGGGTATATAACTCGCTGCAAAGAACGGTTTTCGGTCCGGGGTCATGAAGATGGTGAGCGGCCATCCCCCGGCCCCGGTCAGCACGTGAGCAGCCGCCATGTAGACCTGGTCGATATCCGGCCGCTCTTCACGGTCCACCTTGATGCAGATGAAGACGGCGTTTAAGAGTTTCGCGACTTGCGGGTCTGCAAACGACTCCTCCTCCATGACGTGGCACCAGTGGCAGGCCGAGTAGCCGATGGAGAGGAATATCGGTTTACCCTCTTCTTGTGCCTGTAAAAAGGCCTCTTCGCCCCAGGGATACCAGTCGACGGGGTTGTGGGCATGCTGGAGCAGGTATGGGCTCTGTTCGTGGATCAGCCGGTTCGGTGGTGCTTCTTCCCGCACCGGCGCTTCTGGCGATTTCGGGTCATGTCCGCGTGCCGGGTTCATACTCTGACGTGCGGATACAGGCTAATAAAGATGACTCTTCCCGATGGAAGGGGCGCTCCCAGTATGGAACCACCCATCCACTGCCGGGACGAAGATACCTGACAACACCCGCAGAGATAAAAAGAGAAGAGAACTCCGGCCTGTCCCGGCCCCCCTCCTCACTCCGCGATAGGGATCTCCTTCGTCTCCTCTGCGACCGGCTGTATGTAGGGAACGTCCACGGTCAGCAGGCCGTTCCTGAACGTCGCCTTCGCTCTCCCGGTATCGACGGGACAGCCGACCGCGTAGGTGCCGACGTAGCGGACGTCGCCGCGGGATGCATCGATGGAGAAACTGGTCTCCTGCATCTTAAACGTGATGTCTTTCTTCTCGACGCCTGGTAGTTCTATCTCGATGTGAAGATTCTCTTCGTTCTCATCCGAGTAAGCACAGACATAGGGTGCGACTCTCAACGCTGCCATCTCATAAACCTCCTCGACGGCGACAGAAGTGCGGGAGTGCTATTTAACGTTTCCCTTCTCCCGGCCCTGCTCGTACGCTCGCACTCCGGGCTGGCGGATCCCGGGCAGCGCGGCACCCACAACGAGAGAGGGAGATTTTATCAGGGAGGCGTCAAGTATCATGCATGAATGAGCGGTTCATCTTCACCCGGCACCGCACCAACTGCTACCACTGCGGCGAGGATGCCGACCAGATCATAAAAGCGGTCTCCGCGCAGGCGCAGGTGATCTGCTCCGCCTGTGGGGCTACAAGGATCTTCATCCCGCGATTTCAAAACACCCGAAAGGTCGGAATCTGCACCCCGATCGGATGTTACGATATCTGGACTATCGAGGCAGGTGCCCGGTGCAAAAATTGTGGGGTCACAGGGCCGCACGACCTCACGATCGGGTGCAGCCACTTCACGACCCGGTGCCGCAACTGCGGCTACACGCACTTCTACCGGTTCAACCTGGAGTATATCGGCC
>JALNXI010000103.1 GCA_023230425.1 Methanoculleus sp.
AACTGATCGATACCGGCAACTATTATCAGGCGATCGATTACCTTGCGCGCTACAGGAACTATGACGGCCGTATCAACGCGGCAATCGCCTATAGTTACTACGCCCTGTCCCTGGCAACGAACCGGAAGCAGGGTCTTCGCCCCGACGATCTGGAACTTCATGCCCGCGAGGAGATGCTGAACCTCTCCCGGACCCGCGCCCCGCTCAACCGCCTCGGGGTCTTCGATCGCAAGGATACCCGGTTAAACTCGATCTTCTGGTTCATGCTGGATCTGGCGTTCACCTGGTTCCCGAGTGAACCGGAGTTCTACCGTATCGGTATCTCCTGGACAAAGCACGAAGGGGACGTCGACCGCCGCCAGAACCTCCTTGCCCGCGCTATAGAGCGATTCTCGGATAACAGATTCTTCCTGACGGAAGCGTTCAACACCCGCGTAGAACTGCGCAACGGGGGCGATGCCGCCGCGATTGTCAAACAGATGATGCAGCAGTATCCCGACGACCACGAGCCACTCTACTTCGGGATGAAACTCGCCATTCTCGGAGGACAACCGAGATCCTACGCCAGTTTCCGAAAATTGGCGCTCCTGAAAGAATTCCCCCGGCACCTGCTCCTGCTGCTCGATGCCGTGCTCGAGGTCATGTGCAACCACAAGACCGAGAGTTACCTCTGCTTTGAGGAGGCAAAGAAGGTTTCTCCCGGGCGGGATTACTACATCACAGCGCTGGAATACATCCTCCGCGACTTCATCGAAGGAGATGAGGACCGGGCGAAACGGGCGAGATCGGCTTTCTTCACGAGCGTTGACCAGTACAGCATGCAGATCCTGAAGATTAAGGAGGAGTGATGAGTGGCCGCGTATTCCCCGGACCCGGTGATACGCAATCCCGCGTCTCATATCCGGATAGCCCGTTACCCCTCCACCTGTGCTGAATTCACGGTAATTCTCAGGATGTCCCGTTAAAACGATCAATCTCGATGGTGGAGCAGAAAGGCATAACGATGAATATATCTGTCGCGACAGGGAAAACTTCCTACGGAAAGCGCTTCCGGGCCCCAATAGGCAGATACACCGGGGAGGATCGGTTACAATGACGGGAAACAATACTACACGAGACACAGGGAGGGGAGCATCCGGGACCGACGGCGTCGGGGGATCGCCGTACCTGAGAGAGGATGTCTGCCTCTCTATCCTCCGTGAAGCGCCGGACGGACTCGTTCTGGTGGACGGCGAGGGCGAATGCCGGTACCTGAACCCGGCGTTTAGCCGGATCACCGGGTATACCCGGGAGGATGTCCCTACCCTGAATATGTGGTTCGAGCGTGCCCACCCAAACCCGGCATACCGGCAGAAGATGCAGGATCTGGGGCAGGAACTGCTCCAGGGCGACCGAAACACCCTGGTCGCCAGTGTGGTCTGTCGGGATGGAAAGGTGCGTGATATCGAGCTCCGGCGGGCGCCGGTCGAGGGAAGCTGCATCCTGCTCACGGTCCGGGACATCACCGAGCAGGTCCTGACCGAGGAGCACCTCAGGCAGGCTACATCCGAACTGACCGCGGTGATCGAAGCTTTTCCCGACCTCTTCCTCAGGTTGAACGCCGACGGGACGATCCTTGACTCCAGAGCCGGCAGGCTGGCGGAGACGCCGCTGATATCCCGGGCACTGCTCGGCCGGCGGGTGCAGGACCTGCTCCCCGCCGGGGTAGGAGAGGTGCTCGGGGATGCACTGCAGCAGGCCGTCCGGACGAATGCGCCTGTCGCACCCCTGGAGTTCAGTCACATGGAGGCCGGAGAGACCCGGCATTACGAGGCCCGCGTTGTACTGCTGTATGAGATGCACCTGATGGTCATCATCAGGGAGATCACGGAGCGGAAGGAGGCGGAGCAGGAACTGCATCGGCACCGCGAGCACCTCGAGGACCTTGTCGCGGAACGGACCGCAGAACTCGAGCATGCGAACCAGCAGCTCGAGCAACTCCTCTACTCTATCGAGATGACCGAGAGGAGAGCCGCGGAGGAGTGGCTGGACTCATCGATCGAGCAGGACACCCTGAATCCGGCCGAACCCGGGGGGGCAAGGCTCACCACCGATGTTGCCGGGACGGTCGTCATCGTCAGCCAGGAGGCCGAGCACCTGACCGGCTATGCCGGGGAAGAACTGGCCGGAAGACCGGTGTGGTCTCTCTTTTCGGGCAGCAATGTCCAGGATATCCTCTCAGAAGAGGTGCTGGGGCGGGGCAGGTCGATAGCGTGCTCAGAGGGGGCTGTACTCGTGCGATATGACGGTTCAGTGCAGGCGGTCCACATCTCCGCCGACCCGATCATCGATGCCATGGGTTTCGTGATCGGCATGGCCTGCATGATTCGGAAGTTATAAGGGTGGGCGGTCAGAGCCGAAAGCCGTAGGACTCCGGGTGCACCGGCCCCGGGTCCTGGGGTGCCACGGTGACTCCAACCTGGTCGGAGTAGAACCCGAGCCCTTCGAGGGCGGAGAGGAGCACCTTTTCCGGCGTGTTATTGATCTCGCTTACATGGGCGAGCATTGCCATGTGGATCTGATCGGCAAGCCTCTGCAGGCAGCGGGCTGCATCAGGGTTCGAGAGATGCCCGCGTTTTGACCGTATCCGGCTCTTTAAATACGCAGGGTATGGGCCGGTCTCAAGCATATCGGGACAGTGGTTGCTCTCCAGGAGGATGGCGTCGCAGGATGCGAGCCGGTCGAACATGGAGGCAGTGATGGTGCCGGTATCGGTGCAGCATCCGATACGGAGGTCGCTCTCGGTGACGGAGAACCCGCAGGGTTCCCGGGCGTCGTGGGAGGAGGCAAAGGGCTCGATTGAGAAGTCGCCCACACAGAACGGCTCCCCATACCTGCACCGCCGGACCTCTGCCGGCATCGGCCCGCATTTCTCATTGAACGCCTCCAGCGTGCCGCCGGTCGCGTAGATGGGCACACCAAGCTTCCTTGCCAGGACGTCAACGCCCCGGATGTGGTCGATATGCTCGTGGGTGACCAGGATCCCTTCGATCACCGATGCATCGGCGCCGGCGTTCGAGAGGCGGCGAAGGGTCTCGCGGGCGGAGAGCCCCGCGTCAACGAGCAGTGCACCCCGCTCCCCTCGCAGATAGGAGCAGTTTCCCTTGCTCCCGCTGGCGAGGACTGTCAGTTCCATTGTAGAAATGGTGGTCTGTGCGGATATTTAAGGCCGCGGCGGGGAATTGTGCAAAAAGAGCCTTTGGATCCGGGACACCATCCTCTGGTGAGAGGGGATGAGCACAACGGAGGGCTCCTGGCAGGGACTCGTCGGCGCGGACGTCAGCCTCTTCTTCCGCAGCCTCCCGCCCGGCATCGGCGGCGATCCCCGGGCGGCCTACGGCTGGGGAAGCGGGTCGCTCGTGATGGCGCACAAGATCCAGGCCGCGCTTCGCGCCGCAGCACCGCTCCTCATCCTCGACGAAGACCGCTCCGCGACCAACCTTCTGGTGCCCGGCTGCCTCCAGAGCGGCGAGGTGACGCCGCTCTCCACCCTGCTTGCGACCCGGCGCGAGGCACTTGGGGAGACGACGATCCTCTTCGCCGCCTCGCCGCTCGATATCCTGATCGCGCAGGCCGACCGGATTCTCCTCCTCGCCGGCCACGAGGCGCGGGCGCTCGATCGCCGGGAGTTCAGAAGACGACTTGATAAGCATCTTGCGGAGGTGCGGGAGTGATCCGGGCCTGCAACGGGACTGGAAAAAGGTTGCCGGGGGGCGGACTACAGGCTCCTCTTCCTTAGGAGGCATGCCGCGCCCGCGGCAAGGGCGGCGAGCTCCCATGGGACAGGGCTCTGCTTTGGGGTCGGCGTCTGTTCTGCGGCCACGGTAGCGGCGGCGACCTGTGTAGGGGCGTCGTCGGCTGGGTGGTGGGTTTGTTTGCAACGATGGCCCCGCCTTCCGCAGCGATTGCAAAGAGGGAGAAACCGGGGCTCCCGGCAGAGAAGAAGTACCCGGTGACGTCCTCCCCGATCATCTCCGTCCATGCGAGCGCCCGTCGCCGGAGCTGTGGGGCCGGGTCGGCACCGGATCGAGGTTGAAGGAGACCGGTACGGTTTGTCCTGCAGTGATCGTCACCGTCCGGTTTTCCGGGGTCACGTAGCCGTCGAGAGTGACGGTGAGATCGTGATCCCCGGCCGGGAGGTAGAGGGAGGTGTTGGTGGTGCGGGCAAGCTCCACGCCGTCCAGACGGATGGACGCCCCTGCAGGCGTCGAGTTGATCGTTGCCGTCCCGCCGCCGGGAACCACCAGCGGAAGGTGGTCGATGCCGAATACACTCCCATCGCTGTTGTTGATAATGAACGCTTCGTCGCAGATGCCATCGAAGTCGGCGTCCGTGCCCCACCCGGAGATGTTCTGTGCCGGGTCGGTGAGCCAGAGATTGCCACCGAGGTACGGTCCGCCAGCGATGTTCGTCCCGACAGTACGGGTGCCGTTCAGGACGGCGCCGGATGCCTTCGCGTAGATATTTGTGGGGCTGTCGAAGCGGCAGTTGGTGATGACGGCACTGATGGAATCGGTAAAATACGCCCCGCCGCCGCCATCTGCCGCCGTGTTGTTCGCAAAAGTCGTGCCTATCAGGGCGGCAGTGTTGGAACTCCAGAGATACGTCCCGCCGCCATTAGCGCCTGCCATGTTGTTCTCAAAGGTCGTGTCCGTCAGGGTGGGACTGGCAGAACTGCCGAAATATGCCCCACCACCACCATACTTTGCCGTATTGTTCTCAAAGGTCGTGTTCGTCAGGGTGGGACTGGTGGAATTGGTGAAAAACGCCCCGCCGCCAGCAAGTGCCGTGTTGTCCGCAAAGGTCGTGTTCGTCAGGGTGGGACTGGCGGAATGGATGAAATACGCCCCGCCGCCATAACACGGCCTGCCGCCATAGTTTCCTGCCGTGTTGTTCGTAAAGGTCGTGCCGGCGATCCTGCTGTCGTCGACGTATTCCAGCGACACCGCACCACCGCTTCCGCCTGCCGCTTCGTTCCCGGTGAAGACACAGTCGGTGACGGTGAAACCCAGGAGGTGCGCATAACGGGTCCCTCCGACCCGGATCGCGGCGCCGTTACCTGAATCCAGGCTGTTTCCCGATACGTTGAGGCCCTGCAGGGTAATCCCGCCGGCCGTGACGGTGATCGCCGGGGCAGTGTGCGAGGAGTTGGTGATGATCGGGCGTGCAGGGGATCCCTCCCAGCGTTCGACGGTCACGCCGGACGTGATGATAGTGATCCCGCCCTCGTAGGTGTGTCCCTCGACACCCCAGATGCGGATGGTGTCGCCCTCGCCGATTACGGAGATATCGAGAAGACTGGTGTAGTTCCCGGCCCCTGCCACATGAGAAACGTTCCAGACGGTCGCCGCTCCCGCGGCCGCGGGGAGCATGAAGCACCCCACTACCAGGCACAGCATCGCGAACCAGACCGTGCCTCCAGCCATAACATTTGCACACCTCAAATAAACAGCACACCCTCCCGGGACTTTTTCCGGGTCTTCATGAACCATTCAGGAAAAGATTGTATGGTATATTAACAATTCCTTTTATCAGAGCCAATATCGAATACGCAGAATGTGTCTGTTTTTATAGCAGCAGCGTCTGTATTGAGGCTGCCCGATCGTGGCTGCGGGAATGTAGCCGGTGGCGTCTCCCCTCCCCTGTTGACAGACCGGGCATACTTCGGTCCGCCTCGCCGCCCGACACCCCATCGCAGGCCGACCGGGCATCTCGCGGTATAGAATGGTAGAGAGTAAGAAGATGGCCGGGGCCGTCACTCCCGCCGGACGGTGTGGACCGACTCCGGCGCAAACGAGACCACGACCTGGCTCCCCTCCCGGATCCCCAGGTCGTCCACTGCCTTCCAGGAGAGGACCGACGAGAGAGGGAACCCACAGTCGACCGTCACCCTGCTGAACGGCCCGCGGGGCACGACGGATGTCACGGTGCCGGCGAGGGCGTTTTTGCCGGGGGCGACCTTCCCGGCATCCGCCGGGGCGATCCGCAGGTCCTCTGACCGGATGCAGAGAGAGACCCTCTCTCCCGGACCGGGCAGCGTCCCGGCCCGGACCCGGACGCTGCCGGCATCGACGGCACGAGTGCCGTTCTCCCCGACGACGACGCCGTCGATGATGTTCTCGATGCCGACGAACCGGGCGACGTCGCGGGTCGCCGGTAAGGTGAAGATTTCCCGGGGCGTCCCCACCTGTGCAAACCCCCCGTTCATCAGGACGCCGATCCGGTGGGCGAGCCGCTGCCCCTGGTACATGTCGTGCGTGGAAAAGACGATCGTCGTGCCGAGGTCGCGGTTGATCCGGACGACCAGCTCCTCAATCGTCTCCACCGAGATCGGGTCGAGGTTTGCTGTCGGTTCGTCCATCAAAAGAATCTCCGGCTCGATCACCATCGCCCGTGCAAGAGCCACCCGCTGCATCTCTCCGCCCGAGAGCGTCCGGGCCCGCCGCTCTCCGTAGCCGGAGAGACCGACCACATTGAGGGCGTCCTGGGTCTTCTTACGGATCACGCCCTCGCTCACGCCCCGGAACCGCAGGCCGACGGCGATGTTCTCGTTGACGGTCGCATTGAAGACGGCAGGCTTCTGGAAGACCATCCCCATCATCCGACGGGTGTTGAGGCTCTGCCCCCTCGCCGCATGGATGTCGATACCGTTGACGGTGATCGTTCCTCCCGTCGGGGTATCGAGGAGGTTGATGAGGCGCAGCAGGGTCGATTTCCCGGCCCCGCTCGGCCCGATGATGGCGAAGATCTCTC
>JALNXI010000104.1 GCA_023230425.1 Methanoculleus sp.
TGGGTTCACTCGATGATCTACGAGCAGACCGGGTTCAAGCTCACGGGCAACTGTCTCTGGCTGAGCAAGATCGGAGAGATGCCGATCGAGCTCAGCCGCCCGGTACCCGGGCGGATCCAACAGATCGTGATCAAGCACACCCCCGCTCACCAGTGGTTCGTGGCGATCATCTCCGAGACTCCGGACACGCCCGAACCGACGACCGGCACCCGGGCGGTCGGGATCGACCTGAATCTGGAGAACTTCTCCACGGATACCGATGGCACGGTCTTCCCGCACCCCCACAACGTCAGGAAGTCGGCAAAACGGTTGCGGCGTGCTCAGCGAAAGTTGTCCCGGGCAGTGAAGGGCAGCAGGAACCGCCGCAAGCAGCGGGTCGCGGTTGCCCGGATCCACGAGCAGGTGGAGAACCGGAGGAACGACTTCCTGCACAAGTGGAGCCGGTACTATGTTGATCGATACGATCACATCGCCCTGGAACACCTGAACATCAGGCCGATGGTCGAGTCGCTGGATGCGAAACTCCGCGGCAGATCCAGATCGATTCTCGACGCTGCGTGGTACAAAGCAAGAGAGTTCATACTGTACAAAGCTGCGAATGCTGGTACGTATGTGCATCTGGTCGATCCGGCCTACACGACAAAGGACTGTTTCCTCTGCGGGCACCGCGAAAAGAAGGATCTCGCGCAGCGAACCCATTCCTGCCCGGTCTGTGGGTATACCGTCCCGCGAGATCTGAACGCCGCGCAGAATATTCTCAAACGAGCAGCCGTAGGGTGGGGCACACCCGAATCTACGCTTGTGGAGATCAGAACCACTACACCGCCAAGCCCGGCGGTGCAAGTTCCGGTCAACGAAGCAAGAATTTCCCGGCTTTAGCCCGGGGAGAGTGTCAAGGTACCCGGCTTTCGTTCACTGGAGAACCAGGTACGCGATACTGAGATGCCGCGATCGGATCTCTACGTTCTCCCTTGCCCCCTCATTCCACCGGGACCAGCCCGGCGTTCGTCCCGGTGATGCACCTGCCGCCCCCGCGGGTGACCACGAAGGTGTTCTCGATCCCGACCATCCCGACGCCCCTGATTCCCTTCTTGGGTTCGAGGGCGAACACCACCCCCTCCTCGAGCGGCTCGTCAAAACCCCGGGCGATCACCGGTACCTCGTCCACGGTGAGGCCGATGCCGTGGCCCAGGAACCGGGCCCGCCGGTTGCCGAACCCCATGAAGTTCTCGAGAAACCCGGGATCGAGACCGTCGAGTACCGTTTCGTAGATCTCCGAGGGCCGGGCCCCCGGCCGCAACAGATCAGCCGTCGCGTCCTGGACCTCCACGCACCGGTGATGAGCCTCGATCGCCTCTTCGGAGAGCGATCTTCCGAACATATACGTCACCGTCTTGTCGGTGTGGTACCCCTGCACCCCGCATGCGCAGTCGACGAAGACCAGGTCCCCGGTATTAAGCGTCCGGTCGGGGCTGCCGAGGACCGGTGCGCCGGGGGCCGTCCCGTAGCACCCGCCAGGCCCGTCGAAATTGGTCGGGTAGAGAGAGTTCTCCCCGAAACCGAGCTGCCCGAGCACCATCTCCGTCCCGAACCTCCCGAACCGGGAGATGCCGTGATACCCTTCCCGGACCATGCGTGCGAAGATCTCGCCCCCGAGCTCGGCCTCGCTCATCCCCTCCCGGAGCATCCCCGGGACGCAGTCCTCCAGCACATGCCGGTGGATCCTGCCGGCCTGTTCCATGATCGCGAGTTCGTAGGCGCTCTTTTTCACCCGGACCGCTGCTGCCTGCGCGTCGAGCGATCCCGTCTCCCTGAAGGCGAAGTATTTCCGGAAGCGCTCGAGCAGCGCGAGGGGCACCACCTCCGTATCCACATGGACCGTCGTCGGACACGCGCCCATCCCGCATGCCGCATCGCGGAAACTCTTCATCGGCCGGATATCGGGGAAGAACGACTCGTCCTGTGCCCGCGCAAAACTCCGGCGCACCCAGAGCACGGCTTCACCCGTGCGGGGGATCAGGAGGACCCCGTCCTGCATCGTCCCGGTGAGGTAGAACTGGTTTACTCTGCCGAAGATCGTGGCAAACTCCCATGACGGATTTTCAGTATCCATGCGGAGCCGGAAACGCTCCATGCGGTCCCGGAGTTCGGAGGCAGGAGTCCTTCGCTCCATGTGCATAATTGGGCGGCAATGGTATTTACGATGGACGCCGCGATGAGAGAGGCCGGAGACGGCAGCGGGCCGATCATGCCGTGTGGATTTATGAGATCGCACGACGTACCCAAGGGCGATGGACAACTTCATCTTCACCATGTTCGAGGGGCTGCCCCGCCAGGGGCCGGGGAGCAACGCATGCACGAGAAAGGCTTTTTTGATGCTCTCTGCTCTCCCGGCCCGGCCGGAGTTCCTGGATATCGGGTGCGGGACCGGGATGCAGACGGTTGAGCTGGCCCGGACCTGCCCGGACTGTCGCATAACTGCTGTCGACGTCCACCAGCCGTACCTGGACGACCTCACCCGGAGTGCGGCATCGGCCGGGGTGGGTGAACGGATCACCACGGTCAGGGCTTCGATGGACGATCTGCCGTTTGAGGGCGAGACATTCGATGTCCTCTGGGCGGAGGGCTCGATCTTTGTCATCGGGTTCGCGGAGGGATTGGCCTCGTGGAGGAGGCTCCTCTCGCCCGGCGGCTACCTCTGCCTCACCGAGGCCGTCTGGTTCACCGAAAACCCCTCACCGGAGGCGGCGGCGTTCTGGAACGAGTGCTATCCGGCGATAAAGACTGTTCCGGAGACTCGTGCGATCGCCGAAGATGCCGGCTACGAGGTTGTCGCGACCTTCCCGCTCCCGGCGTCCGCGTGGTGGGATGATTACTACACTCCGCTCATAAAGCGGCTGGAAGAGCTGCGGCCCACGGTCGCCGGGAATCTCGGCGCGGAGGCCCTCGTTGAGTTCGCGGAGCGGGAGATCGCCATCTACCGGGAGCACGCCGCCGAGTACGGCTACGAGTTCTTCGTCCTCCGGAAGAAGGGGTGATCCGCCGGGTGCCCTGTCGGCCTCCGGCGGGAGGTTTCGTGTGCAGCCCGGGCACTTATTTTGTCGCCATCGTCTCCAGGATCGACATAATCCCCGGCTTTGCCTTCCTCCGGGACCGCGAGCCAAAACCGCCCATCTCCATATCCGTGGAGTTGTACAGTTCTTCGTTCAGCCGGTCAGTGATCTCATCAAATATCCGCTTGTAAGCGATACAGTGGGGATCGACGCCCCGGATCTCACCATTTGTCGGCGCTATCGCGTTGTAGGGGCACCCCCCCCGGCAGTATCTGATATGGTGACAATCCCCGCATTCACGGTCGACGTACTCCTTGAACTCGTGCATGAGTTTCCCGGCGTCCGACCGGGCGAGGTCTTCGCGCGTGGGACGGTCGTAGACGTTGCCCATCACATACTCCGGCATCCCAACAAAGCGGTAGCATGGGTATATGCTCCCGTCCGGCCCGACGGCAAGGGTGTTTCCCATGCAGTCCACAAACGTGCAGACGGTGCCATGTTGGGTAAAGATGCACTTGCAGAGGTCGTTGATGTTCATAATCTCGATCTTCCCCAGGTTTTCCAGGTATTTATCAAGGAGATACACCAGCAGTTCTCCATACGCCTCCGGTTCAAGCGCCCACTGTTTCGGGTTCTCGTTCCGGAGAGACGGCAACGCCGGGTGCAGTTTGAGAGGGAACCCGCTCTTCAAGAAGAAGTTGAAGATATCCTCCTTACGCTCGACTGACAGGGAGGTAAACGTGCAGATGAACCTGACCTCAAGCCCGTTTGCCTTTGCGATCTCGTAGCCCCGCATGGTCTTTTCAAAGTAGCCCCTCCCCCTCTGCAGGTCGTTGATCTCCCTGGGGCCGTCGATGCTGGAGCCGATGGGAATATGGTATTCTGCAAGTATTTTGGCCAGTTCCGGGGTGAGCCTCCAGAGGTTGCTCTGCAGGGCAAACGTCGGTGCAAGATGGGCGAGGGCCCCGGAGAGGATGGGGAGCGCCTGCCGGTAGAACTCCGCGCCTGCAAGGAGCGGTTCTCCCCCATGGAAGGTTATGGTGACCTGGTCGGACCGGTAGTCTTTGAGCCACTCTGATATTTCCCGGACCGTTTCAATACTCATTATCGGGGATCCTTCATCCGAACTCCAGCAGTAATGGCATTTTGAGGGACAACCGAGCGTGGGTATAATCATTACGTGAAAAGGACTCTTCATTATACCGAGATACTCTTCGATGAGGTTAAAACCTATTCATATGCCCATCCGGATGGGCAAAGCCCCCGGCAGTCACGCAGAACCGCCGCTCGGTATTCGGCTGGTCGGCGCAACCATTTTCTCCTCGTTCTCTGTATGTAGGTACGAGGAAGGAATATGGACTTTTCCGATTGCGTGAAGTTCGCAAACGAAAACCCGACAACCTATATTGCAACCATGGACGGCGACCAGCCCCGGGTCCGGGCGTTTGCCATGTGGTTTGCCGATGCGACCGGGTTCTACTACCATACCGGAACCCCGAAGAACGTCTGGCGGCAGCTTACGAAGAACCCGAAGGTCGAACTCTGTTTCTACGCGCCCGAGGGTATGGGAAGGATGATGCGGGTCGCGGGAGCGGTCGAGTTCCTCGATGACGCGGTCCTGAAAGACCGGCTCGTCAAAGACCGGCCGTGGCTCCTCCAGATCGGGGTCTCGGGCGCTGACGACCCCAAACTCGCCGTCTTCCGCGTGGCCCACGGCGAGGCGTACTTCTGGACGCTGGAACAGAACATGCGGGAAGCCGAGGCGCCCCGGGTCAGGTTCTAAAACCCCTGCGGGCGATATCCCGTAAACCACGGGGGACCTGTCCGCATAACCCTCTTACCTCCCCTTCTTCATCGCCTCTGCCCGGAGTTCCTTCGGCATCAACTCGATAGCATACCGGAGCGCCGTCCGGGGCATAGCCCGCTTGTTCGCCATGACGTAGGAGAAGACCTCGTCCGTGTGCTTTCTGCTCGCCTCCTTTAAGAGCCACCCGTAGCCTTTCTGCACCAGGTCGTCTCCGTCAGTCAGGAGGAGGTTGGCAATATCGAAGGCTTCGGCAAGGAACTCCCCGTGCCTCGCCGGCACGACCAGCGAGACGGCCGCCGCCCGCCGCATCCAGCGGTTCTCCGACTGCGTCCAGCGCTTCAGCTCCTCAACCTGTCCGGGGTAGCGTACCATGAAGTCCCCGACGGCATGGTTGCAGAGACCGTCGCAGGCAGCCCAGTTGGTGATAGAGATATCGATCCAGTGCCAGAAGATGGTGATGTCGCCGGGTTCGTAGCGGTCGGCGAGCAGCGGAGCCCAGGTGGAGACGATAAAAGCCTCCTCAATCATCCCCGATCGGTAGAGTTCTTCGCAGAGCGCGAAGATATCCTGCTTCTCGCGGAGTCTGACCTCCTTCCAGTACTTCTTTGCGATCGCGGTTACGGTTGCCGTCTTTGTGCCGTAACACCGGATCTCTTCCTTGAAGAACCGTTGCGCGTTCTCCCGGATATCGGGGTCTGCATGCGCCGCGAGCTCCCGCCGTATCGCTTCGACGACCGGGTCCATACGCAGATGTACGGAGCGATGGGGGATAAGCGATGCGGCAGAGGCCCGGGGGAGTTCTCGCGGGAGCAGACCCGGTCACTGATCTCCGGTGTGGTCTACGCAGACTCACGGGAGATACCCGTCCACGTACCCAAGGAACTGCTCCACGGCGGTCGTCAGGTAGGGCCCTTCCTCGTACGCCGTCATGATCGTCAGGCGGCTGCGGAAGGTGGAGGCCGTCATCAGAAACCCGTAGGGCCAGCAGACGCAGGGGAGGTACTGGATGTCCAGAAGGTCGAGCATACTCCCGTCCCGCCCGGGAACGGGTAGATAATCGTCGGGGTCGAAGATCCCGAGGTTGGAGAAGACCGGGTTCTTCAGGCCGGATCTCCGGTAGCGTTCGATCATCCCGTCAAAGAACGCCCGCACCGCCGGCATCCCGCCTGCCATGATCCCTTCGTAGAAGAGGATGGCCGCAAGGCCGGGACTTTCCGCCTTGCGGCGGGAGGTTACCTCCGTCACCTGGCCGATGATATCCTCCAGCCGTGCTCCCTCATCCGCAGAGAAGGTGACCTCGTAGGCGATGGAGAGGTTCATGGGCGGACACTCCTCGGGGTGCTTGAGGTACCGCCTGCGCAGATCGGCTGAGGTCAGGAGAGAGCGGGGTGCTCCCCGGTCCGAAGGGTCGCCCCGGATCCTCTGGAGGGCGAGGAAGAACGCACCGATGAGGACGTCGTTCACCGTGGCCCCGTGCCGTTTACCGAACTCTTTTGCGAGCAAAAGCCGGTCGGGGGAGAGCGTCCGGCAGGCGACGCGGGGTGTCCCCCTCCCTGTCCGCTCGGCCGGGAAGCGCCATCGATCGACGAAGGGCTCCTCTTCAGCGAACGCCCGCTTCCGTTCCTCTTCAGAGTAGAGCGCAAGGATCCGGTCCGTGCTCCGGTCGTAAGGCTCTACCGGGACCGGTCGGAAGTCGGGGTCCTCCACGATCCCCCGGTAGGTCGCAAAAAGGTGCCGGGCAAGGGTGGTGGCGCCGGCAGCGTCGCAGAAGCCGTGGTGGCAGGTGACGGCCACGAGGTCTCCTTCCGCTCTCCGGTAGAGGCCGACCCGCACCTGCGGCCCGGAGCGGACGTCGAGCGGCGGCGGAGGCAGGTTCTCCCCGGCCGGGACGAGGACGAACGCCCCCTCCCACGCCTCTTC
>JALNXI010000105.1 GCA_023230425.1 Methanoculleus sp.
CAAGGTCGTTTGCGCCGTGGTGTCCCCCGACGACCGGGACGGCGTAGCGCAGGTCCGGGCCGACCACCACCACCGCCGGGTCCCGCCACTTGTCGGTGAGGAGGGGGGCGATCCCCCGGACGGCGATCCCGGCCGACATCAGCGCGACGATCCGGCGGTAGCCGGTAAACGCCGCCCGGAAGGCTTCCGGACCGTAGGAGATGACATCCGCGCCGAGCGAATCGGCGATCCGATGTGCGTCAGGAAGGAACCGCTCGAGCGCTATCACGGCCGTCTTCCCGGTCATGAGTAGAGGACCGACCTCCCGAACCCCGACGTTGCCCCCTCGACCACCTTTCCGATGACGATCAGCGCCGTCCGCTCGATCCCGGCCGCCCGGGCCTTGGCCGCGATATCAGATACCGTTCCCCGGACGACCTTCTGGTCGGGCCACGAAGCGTGGTAGACGACCGCCGCCGGGGTATCGGAGGGGCACTCCACCCGGGCAAGGACCTCCTCCATCCGCTCGGTCCCGAGGAAGACCACCAGCGTCTGCCCGAGCCGGGAGAACTCGGCGATCCGGTCCTCCGCAAGCGTCGCTCCTGCCGGGCGGGTGACGATCAGGCTCTCGGAGACGTCACGGAGCGTAAACTGGGTCTGGAGCGCCGCCGCGGCCGCAAAGAGCGACGAGACACCAGGGACGATCTCGGCCTCGATCCCGCGCTGGCGAAGTTCCGCCATCTGCTCGACGATGGCCCCGTAGAGCGCCGGGTCGCCCGAATGGAGTCGGACGACGAGTTTTCCAGCCCGGACATGCTCCTCAATAGTGCCGACGATCTCCGGAAGCGCCATCCCCCAGCTGTCGAGTTTCAGCCCCGCACCGGACTCCGCAACAAGCACCGGGTTCACGAGCGAGCCCGCATAGATGAGGACGTCCGCCCGCCGGAGGAGATCCATCCCCCGGACGGTGATGAGGTCAGGCGCCCCCGGCCCGGCACCCACGATGTAGACCTTATGCATCCGATCGCCTCGCAAAGAGGATCGAGAAGTAGTCGCTCTCCTCAGGGAGGTCATCTCCACGGTAGACCCGCTGTTCGGGGAGGAACATCCGCTCCACGAGGACGAACTCCGAGTAGCCCTTCCCCTTCAGGTCGGCGGCGAGTGCCGCAGGTCTCCGGACCTTCATGAAGATCCGGGACTCGGGGCCGTTCCCGTCCGAGACCAGAAACCCACCGGCCACCGGGACGTTCGCCACGGAGGCAAACGCAGTGATGGAACTGATCCCGGGAGCGGTCGCAAACGTGATCGACGGGTAGCGTCCGGCGATCACATCGCAGAGGCGGGAGAAGGTCGAGTAGAAGTTCGGGTCCCCGATGATCCCGAAGACCACAAGGCCATCCCCGGCCTCGGGGGCGATCCGGTCAGCGTTCTCTTCGAGACACTCCCGGATGTAGCCCTCGTCGCTCGTCATCGGGAAGTTGAGGATGACGGCATCGGGACGGTAGGGCCTTACCAGGTCATAGGCAAGTTTCCCGGGGACAAAGACCGCCGCCGCCTCGCGGAGGAGGCGGACTGCCCGCAGGGTCAGGAGTTCCGGGTCACCGGGGCCGAGCCCCACGCCTACGAGCATCCGGCACCCCCGACGATGATGTAGACAGGGTTTACAGGCTTGAACATCATCCCGCCGGCGATGCCGGCGGACCGGGAGACCTGCAGGTGGACGGCCTCGATGAAGATCCCGAGGCGCTGCATGCTCGTTATCGCCTCAGAGAGCGTCCCGACCATGACCGCGTTCACGACGATCCTCCCCCGCACGCTTCCGGCGAGGAGGTCGAGGACCTCCGGCAGGCGGCGGGAGCCCCCGACGAAGGCGGCGTCGAGCCGGCCGATGCCCGGGAGGAGATCCACCGCGTCGCCCTCGAAGAACTCGATGTTACCGGCACCGGCGACGGCCGCCTCCTGCCGGGCATAGGTGACCGCCTCCGGCCGTTGGTCGATCGCGTAGACCCGTTCTGCCACCTTTGACGCGGCGATGGCGACCTTTCCGGTCCCGCACCCGACATCGGCCACCCGGTCACCCGGGCGGATGCCGAGTTTCGCGAGCGAGACCGCCATGACTTCGTCCTGCGTAGGTCCACCCTTCAGTCCCATAGCATCCCCATTTCCCAAATAAATTTGTGCTAACATCTATTAAATAGGCCAGTAAACCGGGGCCCGGGGAGGCGGGGCAAACACCCCGCCGATCTCCCTTCCGGGCATCACCGGAAAGCGAGGGGCATAAAGGTTTTTGCGAGGCCAACAACAATATGAGTACAATGCTCAGGATAAACCGAGACAAGTGTGGATACTGCGGCACCTGCGTCGCAGTCTGCCCGGAGGATGCGCTCGAGCTGATCGACGCCTATCTCAGCCTTGAGCGGGAGTGCATCGCCTGTGGCATCTGCGCACGGGCGTGCCCGCTCGGAGCACTGGAGGTCGTCCATGAAGAATAACTACGATATGCTCGTCATCGGGGGCGGACCCGCTGGCGCTCTCGCGGCAAAAACAGCAGCCGAGGCGGGGAACTCGGTCTGTATCATCGAGAAGCGCCCCGCCATCGGCACACCGGTCCGGTGCGCGGAGGGGGTCGGCAAGGAACTCTTAAAGCAGTTCATCAAGCCCGATCCCCGCTGGATATCCGCGGAGATCGAGCGTGCCCGGCTCATCGCCCCGAACGGCACCACCGTCAGTCTCGAGCAGGATAAGGCCGGGAACGAGGTCGGCTACGTCCTTGACCGGAAAATCTTTGACCGGGAACTCGTCTGGCAGGCCGCCGAGGCCGGGGCGGACGTGATCGTCAAGACCCGGGCGACCGCGCCGATCATGGAGAACGGAGCGGTCCGGGGCGCGAAGGTGCTCTCGGTCGGGACACCGGCTGAGATCCGGGCCGACGTGGTCCTCGCCGCCGACGGCACGGAAGCGCAATTCGCCCGCTGGGCCGGGCTCGACACCACCGTACCCCTCCGGGAGATGATGAGTTGCGCCCAGTACCTGCTCACCGACATCGATATCGACGCAGGCTCTACGGACTTCTATCTGGGCAACGACATCGCGCCAGAAGGCTACCTCTGGGTCTTCCCGAAGGGCGAGCGGACGGCAAACGTCGGGATCGGCATCTCCGGCCGCAAAAGCCGGGACGGTGCGCGGGCGAAAGACTACCTGGACCGGTTCGTCGCGAAGAATTTCCCCGGCGGGAAGACGATCGAGTGTATCGCGGGCGGCGTCCCGGTCTGCAGGCCGCTCCCGTGCACGGTCGCCGACGGCCTCATGGTCATCGGTGACGCGGCGAGGGTCGTCGACCCCCTCACCGGCGGCGGGATAGGGAACGCCATGTTCACCGGCCGGCTCGCCGCGCGGGTGGCCTCCGGGTGCATATCGACAGGCAACTGCTCGAAGGAGGCGCTGATGCCCTACGACACAGAGTGGCGGGCATCCCGGATGGGCGCGTTCCTCGAGCGGAACTACAAGGTCAAGGAGTATTTCATCACCCTCGACGATGCGAAACTCAACACCCTCGCTGACTCGATCGCCAATATCAGCCTCAAGGAGTTCTCGGTCTCGGCACTCATCAGGGAACTGATCAAGCGGAATCCAAAGATGCTCTTCGAGCTTAAAGCGCTCAAAGACGCTCTAGCCTGACCGTTTCAACTGTCTGCTGAGAGTCTTTATCGTCTCCCCTTCCGCTTCCTTTTTTGTAAAGACTGTGATGATGTCCCCGGGCCGGATACGGACGGTGCCGCTCGGTATGATGAGGTCGCCCCCGGCGCGCCGGATGGCGATGAAGACGAAGTCACGGACCTCAAGGTCCCGGATCTCGTGGTCGACGATGGGCGCGCCTTCTTCAGCGATGATCTCAAAGATTGTGCCGCCGGGGATCGAGGCGACCTGCTGGAGGTTCGGGCTCTTTGCCCAGTAGTAGAGCCGGGTCGCCACCAACTCGTCAGGGTTCTCGCTGATCTTCACCCCGACCTCGTTGAAGAGGTCGGAGTGCTCCTTCTGATTGACGATCGAGACGACGTTTCTCACGTTGTAGCGCTTGGCGAGCCAGCAGGTCATCAGGTTTACGGCGTCGTCGCTTGTGGTAGCGACCAGGGCGTCGGCCCGGTCGATCCCGGCGTCCTGCAGCACCGATTTGTCGGTCGCGTTCCCGGATATGGCGAGAACATCGTAGTGCTCCAGGATGTCGCTCGCACGCGCCTCGTCCTGGTCGATCACCACCACGGAGTCACCGGCGTTCACGGCTATCGCAGTCAGGTTCCGGCCGATTCCGCCCAGGCCGACAATGATGGTGTACATTCCATCTGGATTCAACCGTTGCCATTGAAATACCTTGCGAATAAACCAGAAAGGTGTGATCTGCGGGGTGGATGAAGCGGGGAAGGGCTCGGTCCTCGGCCCGATGGTGGTTGCCGCTGTCGGGTGCCGGGCGACTGAGGACCTTGCGGCCCTCCCCATCCGTGACTCGAAGGTCCTCCGGCCGAAGCAGCGCGAGGCGCTCTACGAGATCCTCTTTCGTGACTTCTCGATAGCAATCGTCACCATCGACGCCGCCGGGATCGATGATGTACGGAGCAGGATGAGCATGAACGAGTGCGTGGCCGAACTCCACGCCGAGGCGCTCACGGGGCTCCGGCCGGAGTATGCCTACGTGGACGCCTGCGACGTGAACGCCGAGCGCTATGGCCGTACGGTCGCGGCTCACCTCGACTTTCCCTGCGTAATCGTCGCCGAGCACCGGGCGGACGCCCGGCACAAGATCGTCGGCGCGGCGAGCGTCATCGCGAAAGTCACCCGGGACAGGGCTATCCGGGAGATCGGGGAACAGTACGGGAAGGTCGGGAGCGGCTACCCCTCCGACCCGGTGACGATCGAGTTTCTCCGGGGCTACATCCAGGAGTATGGGAACCCGCCGCCCTGCGCCCGCCGGAGCTGGAAGACGGTGGCGAACCTCTACCAGACGACGATACGGGATTTCTCATAACCCGGAAGAATTTATGCTTCCCGCGCACTAATCGTGAGTGATGACCTGGCTCCAGATACTCCTCCTTCTCGTCGCGGCCTATGCCATGATAGCCTTCTACATCCGTGACCGGGGGCTGTTTCGCGATCACATCATGTTCTTCGGCCCCATCATGGCGATCAAGACCGAACGGGTCGGTTTCTTCGACTGGTTCCGGAAGTTTCGGCGTCTGCTCCGGACCTACGCGACGCTCGGGGTCATCATGGTCGTGGCGGTCTCGGCCTTCATGACGCTCGCCCTGGTCCTCGCGGTCCCCCAGTACCTGGTGCATACCCCTGAACCGACCGGGATCTACGACCCGAGAAACCTCCTCGCCATACCGGGGGTCAACCAGGCGATACCCATCACCGCGGCCGTCATCATCGGTCTTGTGCTCACGATGATCGTCCACGAGTTCGGCCACGCAATCCTCGCCCGGGTCGAGGATATGCGGGTACGGAGTATGGGCCTCCTCATCGCCGTCATCCCGATAGGGGCGTTCGTCGAGCCCGACGAGGAAGACGTGGAAGCGGCGAAGGGGATGCCCAAGATACGGATGTTCGGCGCCGGGATCACGAACAACATCGTCATCGGCCTCGCCTGCTTCGTCGTGATGTTCCTCCTGATCGGGATGGCGACGCCCCTTGCGGTCCCGCTCGTCCAGGGGGTCTACCAGGACTTCCCTGCGGCCGACGCGGGGCTTCAGGGCTATTCGGTCATCACGGGAATCAACGGTGTCCCGGTGGCGAGCCAGGAAGATGTATCGGCGGCCATGGACGGGACGCGGCCGGGGGAGACGGTCACGCTGACGGCCGAGAAGGACGGGATCGAGCGGACATATACGCTTACCCTGGCCGAATGGCCGGAGGCGCTCAGCAGTGACCGGGACTCCGGCTTCATGGGGGTCTACTACTACAACGCACCTGCGGTGAAAGAGCATATCGAAAACGTCGCGGATCTCGGGCTACTTGCCCCTCTCTACCTGACGATAGCGCCGATCGATGCCTTCATCCAGGGCAACACCCAGCAGCTCGCGATCCTGCTCGCAGACACCCCTGAACAGATAGCCTGGAAGGAGCCGTTCCCCTTCTTCTGGGGCACAATCCATCTCTTCTTCTGGACAGGATGGTTCAACCTGCTGGTCGGTATGTTCAACGCTATACCGATCGTCCCGCTCGACGGCGGCTACATAATGAAGGAAGGGGTGGAGCGGTTCTTTGAGCGGCGGGGCTGGTCCCGGTACGCGCCGCGGGTCGTCGCCTCGATCAGCGGGTTCGTCACGGTGATGCTGATCCTCCTCATCACGATGCCGATGATCGTCGCGGCGGTGCGGTTTGTGCTGATGATGGGGTGAACTACCCTACCCATTTTTTTCCCGGCCGGAGCGGCTTTCCAAACTCTCGCGCGTGCCTCTTCCACGTCAGGATCCGGACGGGCGACATCATCGCGATTGACAGAAAACCGGGTTTCAAGGGGTGCAAGCAAACTCACGGGCAACCGCCTCCGGTTGAGCAAGATCGGAGAGATGCCGATCGAACTCAGCCACCCGGTGCCCGGGTGGATCAAACAGATCGTGATCAAGCACACGCCTGCTCACAAGTGGTTTGTAGCGATCATCTCCGAGACCCCGGACACGCCCGAGCCGACGACCGGTACCCGGGCGGTCGGGATCGACCTCAACCTGGAGAACTTCTCCACCGACACTGATGGAGTGGTCTTCGAGCA
>JALNXI010000106.1 GCA_023230425.1 Methanoculleus sp.
TTTCCGGGAGTAGGCTCTCTGAATACAACCCATCAAGTATTCCTCCCGCCCTGCCACCCGGACATTGGAGGTCACTCTTTTCGGGAAACCGCCCGATGTAACCGGAGAATAATTCCACAACTCTTAACAGGTCTAAAACGAGAATCACGCATGCGATTTTATGGCCCGGCGAAAGGAGAAACCCAACCAGAAGTTCATCGAACAGTACGACCATAAGGGGACCTGCCGGCTGAATAACCCGCCGGCAGGCCTGGTCAGTGCGGAGACCGAACCCGAGTACGATACAAAGACCTACTCGTACGACCCTCACCTCGACCCGCAACTCCAGTGGGCGGGGAAGGCCGAGCACACCTCCTTCGAGGTCCCGACGGTCTCCCTCCACGTCCACGAACGGATCGACCCGCGGACAATCATCAGGGCGGCGAAGGGCAGTAATGGCGACCGCCGGCAGGCCTCGCTCTTTGAGTTCTCAATAGAGAACCCGCCCCTCCGGGAGGCGGTGGAGTTCTACCGCCACAAGCACAACTGGAGTAATCGCTTGGTAGCCGGAGACTCGCTGCTCGTCATGAACTCCCTGCTGGAGAAGGAGGGGACGGCCGGGAAGGTGCAGATGGTCTACATCGACCCGCCCTACGGGATCAAGTACGGCTCGAACTTCCAGCCCTTCGTGAACAAGCGGGACGTGAAGGACAGGAAGGATGAGGATCTCACCCAAGAGCCCGAGATGATCAAGGCCTTTCGGGACACTTGGGAACTGGGGCTTCACTCGTATCTCACATACCTTCGTGACCGGCTGCTGCTCGCCCGGGAACTCCTGACCGAGAGCGGGAGCGTCTTTGTGCAGATCTCGGATGAGAACGTGCATCATGTGCGGGAGATCATGGATGAGGTGTTTGGGAAGGGGAATTTTGTTTCATTAATATCCTATGTGACCACCAGCGGCTTTGCATCCAGTAAAACACTGGCACGGGCGGGGGACTACATTGTCTGGTATGCAAAGGACACTCAAAAGATAAAATATCACCCATTATTCAATGAGAAGAAGATCGTTCCAGGAGAGGGTGGCAATAGCTGGATAAAATTGCCCTCAGGTTACTACAGAGGATTGAGCAGGCAAGAGATAATCGGGAATGTGCCTCTCCCCCCCGGATCAAAAATTTACAAACCAAGTGATCTTAAATCGCAGGGCGTAGCATCTGGAGATCAGACGTTTGAATACAGAGGGAAAAAGTATCCCTCCGGAAGCAGCTCTCATTGGAAGCCGCACTTTCCAGACGGCTTAATAAGGATCGCAAAGGCTGATCGCATTCACGTAGCCGCAAACAGTATTCAGTATGTAAGATTCCCCGACGATTTCCCAAAGTTATCCTACAACAACATTTGGCCAGACACAGGAATAGGCAGTTTTACTGAGGACAAAATTTTCATCGTCCAAACCGCCACGAAAGTCATCGAGCGTTGCCTCCTCATGACCACCGACCCCGGCGACCTCGTCCTCGACCCCACCTGCGGCTCCGGGACCACTGCCTACGTTGCCGAAAAATGGGGCCGGCGCTGGATCACCTGCGACACCTCCCGCGTCGCCGTCACCCTTGCCAAACAGCGGCTCATGACCGCCGTCTTCGACTACTACGACCTCGCCCACCCCGAAGAGGGCGTTGGGAGCGGTTTTGTCTATAAGACCGTCCCGCACATCACCCTCAAATCCATCGCGAACAACCCAGAGATCGACGTCATCTACGAGAAGCACCGGCCGAAGGTCGAGACCGCCCTTACCGCCCTCAACGCCGCCGCGAAGACCTCCTGCGAGGAATGGGAAGTCCCCTTCGACCCCGACCCCACCTGGCCGGAAGCGGCAGGGAAAGCCCATATAAAGTTCCTTTCTGCCCGAAAGAAGCGGCAGGCCGAGATCGATGCGAGCATTCAGCGAAACGCTCCCCAGGAGACCCTCTACGACCAGCCGCAGGCCGACAAAACAAAAATCCGCGTCACCGGTCCCTTCACCGTCGAGGCCGTCCCCGCCCCCGCCGTCGAGCCGCTCACCGGCGACACCCCCGCAGTCCTCCTGGCTGACGGCTCCGCCGCCCGCACCGGCGAATCCCTCCGGCAGGACGAATGGCGCACCCAGCTCCTCGCCACCGGCATCCGCGGCAGGAACGGCCAGCGGATAGCCTTCGCCCGGCTCGAACCCCTCGGCGGCACCCGGTGGCTCCACGCCCGCGGCGAGACCAAAGACGACGCCCCAAAACAGGTCGCGGTCTCCTTCGGTCCTGAGCACGCCGCCCTTGGCGCCAGACAGGTCGAGATGGCGATCACAGAAGCGCAGCGCCTCGTACCCCGACCCGAGATCCTTGTCTTCGCCGCCTTCCAGTTCGACCCCGAAGCCGCGAAGGACATCGACGAGACCAACTGGCCTGGCGTCACCCTCCTCAAAGCCCAGATGAACACCGACCTCCAGACCGACGACCTCAAGAAGAAACGCTCCAGTGACGAGAGTTTCTGGCTCATCGGCCAGCCTGACATCACTCTGAATCTGATCCACGACGGCCCCGATGCCGGCAAGATCCTCCTCTCCGTCAACGGTTTCGACTACTACGACACCCGTAAAGGCACCGTCGACGGCGGCGGCCCCGAGAAGATCGCCATGTGGATGCTCGACACCGACTACGACGGCCGCAGCCTCTTCCCCCGGCAGGTCTTCTTCCCCATGGCCGGCAAAGACGACGGCTGGGCAAAACTCAAAAAGAGCCTCAAGGCCGAGATCGACGAAGAGAAGATCGAGGCCTACCGCGGCACCGTCTCCCTCCCCTTCAAACCCGGCAAAAAGCGGCGCATCGCCGTCAAGATCGTCGATGACCGGGGCATCGAATCCATCATCGAGCGGGAACTGGACAGCCTGGAGGCATAACCCATGCCGCAGAAGACCATCGACCGCCTCATCGTCACCTCGCCCTACGCCGAACCCGCCTGCCACTGGCACTACGACCGGACCACCCGCACATTCGACCTTGCAGAAGGCCGGCGCAAGGCGGGCTACATCGTCGCCACCCGGGGCTCCAGCGCCTTCGACGATCCTGGTGTCTTCTACGAGATCCCCCTCGTCAACCAGATCCGGTCCCGCATCAGGGCCTGGCGGGAGGCCGGCTATCCCGGAGCCACCAGCATCACCCGCCGTCTCCTCGAATACTGGCAGGACCGTGAAGAGCGGGGAAGCATCCCCTTCTTCTTCTGCCAGCTTGAGGCTATCGAGACCCTCATCTGGCTCACCGAGGCACCCGACGCAGAAAAGACCGGGATCGATGTCAAGGGCGACGGCGGCGAGTTTCTCCGCTACTGCTGCAAGATGGCCACCGGGACCGGCAAGACTGTCGTCATGGGCATGCTCATCGCCTGGCAGGTCCTCAACAAGACCGCCTACCCCACCGACCCCCGGTTCTCCAAAAACGTCCTTGTCATCGCCCCCGGTCTCACTGTCAAAAGCCGCCTCTCCGTCCTCGTCCCCTCCTCCGAGGGCAACTACTACGACACGTTCGCCATCGTCCCGCCCGGCCTTGCGGAGAGCCTCAGGCAGGGGAAAGTCCTCGTCCAGAACTGGCACTCGCTCGCCTGGGAGAGCGAACAGCAGATCCAGAAAAGGAAGAGCGTCGACAAACGCGGTCCAAAGAGCGACGAGGCCTATGTCCGTGAGGTCCTCGGTGATCTGGCCCGGCACAACAACCTCATTGTCATCAACGATGAGGCTCACCATGCCTGGCGGGTTCCGGCCGAGTCGAAGGTCAAAGGGGTCGCCAAAGACGAGATCGATCAGGCCACCATCTGGATCCAGGGCCTCGACCGCATCCACAAGGCAAGGAACATCCTCTCCTGCTTCGACTTCACCGCCACGCCCTTCGCCCCGAGCGGGAAGAGGAGCGACGAAGAAGCTCTCTTCACCTGGATCGTCAGCGACTTCTCCTTAAACGATGCCATCGAGTCTGGCCTCGTCAAGACTCCCCGCGTCGTCATCCGTGACGACACGAACCCGCGGCCCGACGACTACAGGTCCCGGTTCTACCACCTCTACACCGATCCCGATGTCTACGACGACCTCAACCGCAAGGGCGCCGAAGAATCCGAGCCCCTCCCCGATCTCCTCAACACCGCCTACTACTTCCTCGGCCTCGACTGGCAGGAGAAGAAGAAGGAGTGGATTGCGGCCGGCTACCGGACCCCGCCTGTCATTATCACCGTCGCGAACACCACCGAGACCGCCGCGAGAGTCGCCTATGCCTTCAACCACAAAAAGATCCGGATCGATGACCTCTGCGACAGTGAGAGAATCCTCCACATCGACTCAAAGGTACTCAAGGAGGCCGAGACCCTCGACGAACCACTGATCATCACAACAGGCGAGGATGAAGAGGTGAACCGGCCGCTCACCAAAAAAGAAAGGGCTCTCTACCTCCGGCAGCAGGTCGACACCGTTGGGAAACCCGGTGAACCGGGCGCGAAGGTCCAGAACGTCATCTCCGTCGGCATGCTCTCCGAGGGCTGGGACGCCAGGACGGTCACGCACATCATGGGCCTCCGGGCCTTCTCCAGCCAGCTCCTCTGCGAACAGGTCATCGGCCGTGGGCTCCGGCGCACCAGTTACGATGTTGACGAGGAGACCGGCCTCTTCTCGCCTGAGTACGTCAACATCTTCGGTATCCCCTTCACCTTCCTCCCCCACGAGGGGGGAGACGACGCCCCGCCGAGGCAGGAAAAACCCCAGACCCGGATCGAGTCGCTCCCATCCCGCCGGGAGTACGAGAGCACCTGGCCGAACGTGCTCCGGGTCGAGCACACCTACCGGCCACGGCTCACCCTCGATATCGAGACCGCCAAACCTCTTGTTCTCGACGCTGCCCAGACACCGCAGATTGCCGAACTCGCCCCGGTCATCGACGGCAAACCCGCTGTCGACCAGATCACCACTCTCGACCTTGAGGAACTCGGCCGGATCAGGCTCCAGCGGATTGTATTCGAGACAGCACGGGATCTCCTCGACCAGATGCGCCCGGAGTGGCGGGGTACCGCTGCCGACCTCGTCGGGCAGCTGGTCGGTCTCGTCGACCGGTTCCTCCGTTCGGATAAGGTCAGGTTCGCACCCCTCATCTTTAGCACCGATGACACGCGCCGGCGGGTTCTGCTCATCCTCAACATGAACAAGGTTGTCCAGCACATCTACGAGCAGATCCGCGAGACAAACACCGAAGCCATTGAGCCGGTCCTCGACCCGGCACGCCCCATTCGCTCGACCGCTGACATGCCGGTCTGGTACACCACCAAGCCCTGTGGAGAAACCACAAAATCGCAGATCAACTTCTGCGTTTATGACAGCACATGGGAGGCCACCGAGGCCTTCGCCCTTGACCGAAACCCTGCAGTGCAGGCATGGGCCAAGAACGACCATCTTGGATTTGAGATCTTCTATCTCTACCAGGGCGTCGTACGAAGGTATCGCCCGGACTACCTGATCCGGCTTGAGAACGGCGAAAACCTGGTGCTGGAGACGAAAGGGCAGGACAGTCAGCAGAACAAGGCAAAACGGGCCGCCCTTGCTGAGTGGGTTCGTGCCGTCACCGGGCACGGCGGGTTCGGTACCTGGCACTCCGACGTCTCGTTCAACACGGCCGACGTCGACGGGATCATTACGAAATACACCGAGAAGCAGCCTGCCAGCCAGGTCGAGAGTTTGACCGTATGACCGGGCATCACAATCTGAGTGAGAGGACCAGCATGAATCTTATTTTTCCGGCACACATTCCAGATTCACTCCTCAAGCAATCGCCTTTCGGCCGCAACTCATCCCCACCTGGCACCTTCACCCCCGCCGACGTCGCCCGCCACGACCGCATCGTCGCCCTCGTGGAGCAGATGCTCGACCTGAATAAACGCCTCGCGGCGGCGAAGGCTCCGCACGAAAAAGAGGTGCTCGCCGGGATGATCGACGCGACCGACCGGCAGATCGATAGGCTGGTGTATGAACTGTATGGACTGACAGAAGACGAGGTGGAGATTGTGGAGGGGGTTGTATGAGACTTTACAACGATCCGGTAGAGATCAGCGCCGACATCTGGGCTGAGTTGCTCACAGATAGCGAAGTCACCAGGGAACCTGACTTAGAGGTTCTAAAACTCGTATACAAGAGCAGAAGTCACGAAATGCACGCAGCAGAGATAGCATTAAAACTAAACCTCTCCCACCATGCACCACTTAACTCACAAATAGGCAGGTTCAGCAAACGTGTGATTGCTAAAACAGAAGTCCAACCACCCTTGAGAGAGGACGGCAAACCTCGATGGTGGCATGTCCCTTTCTTAGGGTATGATGACAAAGATGGCAGTTGCCCCTGGATCATGCGGCCTGAACTGGTGGAGGCGTGTGAACAGGTTTTCGGTCAAAACAACTCAGAAATTGTTTATCCCGGGGAGGTGAACATTGAAGATAGTACCGCCCTATCTGAGGGTGCCGTGAGTCGGATTCTGGTAAACAGTTACGAAAGGGACCGGCGTGCACGGACCATATGTGTAGAACATCATGGCTGCCGGTGTGCCGTTTGCAGTTTTGATTTTGGGAAGGTATACGGGCCGATAGGACAGAATAAAATCCACGTGCACCATCTCATACCTCTATCCGGAATACGACAGGAATACG
>JALNXI010000107.1 GCA_023230425.1 Methanoculleus sp.
ATGGAAGAGTTCCCCATGTGCGTGGGGATGAACCGTAGGATTTGACGTCCAACTGGAGTACGTAGCCGAGTTCCCCATGTGCGTGGGGATGAACCGTAGAGCGACGTGGCGTTCTCTTCTTCCACAACGAGTTCCCCATGTGCGTGGGGATGAACCGGTATCTGAACAGCATGAGCAAATCGCAACCGTGAGTTCCCCATGTGCGTGGGGATGAACCGTGCTCTCCTCTAAGGTCGAGAAGGCTGTGGGTGAGTTCCCCATGTGCGTGGGGATGAACCGCCTTCCTTGCATTCACGGGCATGAGAGCAGAGCGAGTTCCCCATGTGCGTGGGGATGAACCGGCAATCCTGATTGCCTCGGCCCTCCCGTGGGTGAGTTCCCCATGTGCGTGGGGAGAACCGGGGAGGTGAGCACCCTGTCTTGAGTGTTCCGGTCGTCTCCGTATCGACGATCAGGTACTTTCCGGAGAAATCCGGCACCATATGTTGGGAAATGACAACAGAAACAATATACCTTTCCCATGGGCAGATCAGAGAGTATCACTATCGCTGTCTCGCCAGAGACGGATTTAAGCCCGGGCACCCTCGGCCACCTCAAACGTCGTGATGATCGGCCTCTTCCCAGCATGCACCACTTCAACCAGAAGGGAGAATAGGCCCCGGAGGGGCAACGGGATGCTGTTCCAGCCTAATTAATCGTACTCGCGCCATGTCTTGCCGCAGGCGGTGCAACGGAAGAACCTGACCTCACTCTCATCTGCTGCCCGCAGCTGTCGCAGCCACCAGAATGCTGTTGTACAATCACACTCCGGGCATTTGATGCTCGCAGTCGGGAGCGTTGCTATCTTATCCTCTTCGTCGACGATGGTGATCTCCTTCTCCACGCGTTTGTCTGTCTTCTTCATCCGGTCGAGGTCGTTGAACTCCCTGATATAACCACATTTTTTGCATTTCAACTGACCTCCAGAGGATATCATCAAGCCTTTGCACTGCGGACAGAACATCATTATAATGAATGGGGCACCGACCAAAATTAACCCTTGGTCAGCCGGGTGGCCGGGACTGCGCAGCCGTGGGCCTGGCCGGATCGGGCGCACAAATGCTTTAATGCCAGATACGCCGAAAGATAAAGGATGAAGGATTATCTGGTGCTGATCTCCTGCATCTGCTTTCTCGTCTTCCTTATCCCGGGACGGTTCCGGAAGTACTTCGCCATCGGCGGGTGGGCATGCATCGTCGGATACCTCTTCCTCGAGCTCCCCTACTACTTCTCCATCAATAACTTCATGTATCCGGCAATAGCCATTCTCTCTGCCCCCTTCCTCTATATCACCGCAAAATACCTGCTCCGTGACGATCCCCGGGTAATACAACTCTCGACGATAGCGGCTGTGGCGTTCCTGATCTATGCCCCCTTCGGCTACATACCGGCACTCGGAGACTGGCTGATTGCAGCAGTCGCGGACCAGACATCTGCGGCACTGGCGGCATTCGGGCATCCCGTGAACTTCAGCGCCTGGAACATGATGGAGCGCAACGGGTTCCAGACCGAGATCATCCTTGCCTGCACCGGCATCCAGAGCATCGCGATCATGCTCGGAGTTGCCTGGGGTGTGCGATCGACGGCGAGGCAGAAGATCGCCGGCTTCCTCCTGGTCTTCCCGACGATCTACGTCCTGAACATCGTAAGAAACGTCTTTGTGATCACGGCATACACCGAGCAGTGGTTCCCATACCTCTCTGCGATCGCCGGCAACGGCGAGATGGGATACGAGAGCTTCTTCTGGGCGCACAACGTCATGGCAGAACTCGGGGCGCTCATATTCCTCGTGATCCTCGCCTACGCCCTCTTCATGATCCTCCCCGAACTCGGCAAACTCGCCGATAGCCTCTACCGGCTCTACCGCGGTGAGGTGGAGCGGATCATCCGGCCGAAGACCGGGAGATCCAAACTCTGATCCCGCGCACAAATCTGGCGGGGATCCCGGACGGGCCGGGGGCTCTCCCCCGAGACAGCCCACCCGGTCGAGGTGCATACCTGCCATCGCGTGCCCCAAAGCGCGCGGAGGCACCTGCCAGTTCAGGCCGGGCCGGCGATATGTTCGTCACAGATAGCGCCCCGGGGAGAAACCGGCTCCGCCCGCTCCGTACCGGGGCCCTGCCATGGCACCCCCGAACTGCTGTTCTTCCTGACAGGACGGTTATGCTGCTGCATGGGCCGAGATTAAAACGACGGAATGGTCCACCTCCCCAAGAGATAGAAGAGCGTGAAAGGACGGGAAGGGTAGTCTCCCGTCAGGAGTACTGCCGGTAGAGGTAGTAGATCCGCTGGACCGCAGAGAGGTTCGTGCAGACTGCGATGAGGAGCACCGCAACCCATATGTACCCGGTTACGCCGCCGAGCACCAGTGCAAGGATCGTCTCAGGCCTGCCGAAGAAGCCGACCCCCTCGAGTGGATCCTCGATCTTTCCGGCGATCCTCTCGGTGTAGCCGATCTCCGCATACGTGACCGGTTTGATGAAGGTGTTGATCAACGATCCGGCAAGCGCCAGCCCCACGATGCCGAAATCGGCGCTCGCCGGGACGTCTATGAGGTGGCTGATGATAGGGATGCCGGAGAACCCCACGGCGAGGATGACCGCCGCATCGACGTACTTATCGGCGACCCAGTCGAAGACGGCCCCAAACTTACTCTCCGTATGATTCTTCCGGGCGACATTGCCGTCTACCAGGTCAAGGATCGCCGAAATGACCAGGAGCAGGCTACCTGCGAGGAAGTATCGTTGGGTGAAGGCAAGTGCGCACGAGAAACCGAAGAGCACGGAGAGCACCGAGACCTGGTTCGGCGTAGCGCCCAGGCGTATAAAAAACGACGCGATTGGCTCCGTATATTTGATGAATTTCGGCCGTAGAGAGGTTATATTCATCGTATAATTTATCTGCCCGTAAAGAGTTTAACCTTTGCTCCACCGGGCGGGGCCGCAACACCTCACCCTGAACGCAGCATACGTCCCGGAATCACCAGATTCATAAACGCTCCCGGCAGATAGATCAGGGAGAAGGAAATTCAATGGCAGATCACGAAAGGCCGGACGTGCTCATGATGTCAGAGATCACCGTCGACGGGAAGCTCACCCTGCGACGCGGGGCATCAAGCAAGATCCTCATGAAGTACATGGCGCCCGAGACGGAGATCCTCCTTCACCAGACCCGGGCGGCATGCGACGCCATCATGGTCGGGGCAAATACCATCAGGATCGACAACTCCTTCCTGACGGTCCGGCTGGTAGAGGGTAAAAGCCCGCTCCGTGTCATACCGAGCAGCCTCGCTGATATCCCGCCGGATGCAAACGTCCTTGGACCGGATGCCCGGACGGTCATCGCCGTCAGCGAGGCGGCACCGGCAGAGAAGGTTGCCCGGCTCCGGGCGAGCGGCGTCGATATCGTTGTGGCAGGTGTGAGCCAGATCGACCTACCGGAGCTGATGCGGATCCTGAAGGCCGACTACGGTGTCAAACGAATGATGATCGAGGGCGGACCGACACTGAACTGGTCCATGCTGAATCACCGTCTCGTAGATGAGATACGCCTTATTCACCTGCCGTTCATCGTCGGCGGTGCCGATACTCCCTCCCTCGTCGGCGGCATGCACATAGAGACGGAGAAAGAGATGATCCGGCTCTCCCTGAAACGCCAGTTCATGTGCGGGAGCAACCTGGTCACCGAATGGAACGTTCTCTACGGGGACGTATGTGGTGACGGGGCCTGAGGGGCCCCGAACCTTTTTTTGCGCCTGGCGGGTCGCTGTCAGATCATCATGTAGGGGTCCGCCTTCATGTACTCCCGACAAACCGTCGTTGCGTAGTGGCCGGGAGGGAGCGTAAACCGGAGCCGGACGCTCGCATCGGATACGTCTGCCTCCACGTCGGTGGAGAGCGCGACCGGCCGGAGGACCCCGGCGAACTTCGTCTCCACGAACCGGGAGGCGCGCTCGAAGTCTCCGGCATCGACATCCAACTTCTGCATCAGTTCCTGCATGATCTCATCCATCCGACCGTGCGACACTATCGGTCCGGACCCGGGGATGAATATGGCGATCTGGCACCGGCCGCGGCGGATTTGTAACTCGGCAGCTTTCTGGTTTCGAGCTGTAACGATGTCTTCGCGGCCGTTCAAGAAGAGCAACCGGTCGCCGACCTCCGGCTGGGAGAGCGACAGACCGGCATCGATACGGCAAGAGAGCGCGCAGTTGAAGAGGTATGACTGAGATGCGCTCACCAGGAGCGAGAGGAGTTTTGGGGGGAGCGCACGGAGCGCACCGGCGTAGTCGCCGGGGTTTGCGACGATATGGTTGAGCATCGCTCGCTCGTAGGTCATCTGGATGGGGAGGTCAGCGAGCGCCGCCCGGGCATCCCTGGTTTCGGCGAAATGGGTCCGGGCTCGTTGCGCCTCTTCCGACTCCCGCGGGTACGCCCGGCCTACATACGTGACCACGGCGCCTTCGTAATCGCCCTTGAGGATGCTCTCGCCGACGACGTGGGTGACCGGTCGGACGACGCCGAACCGCTGCAGCCCGTAGTAGTTCGGTATCCCGGCGGATGCGACCTCCGTGACCGCCTGCACCCGCTCCGAGAGGTTCTCCGGTATGCAGTCCCGGATGACGATCTCGAACCGGTTACCCGCGAGACCCCCGAGGGCGAGCTGGTGCTGCGACCGCCCGACGACCTCGAGGGATATATCCTTGAGGTGTACCCGTCCGGCCTCTTCGGGCGATATATCGTAGATCGATATGAGCTGGGTGGTCACTGCGTTCTTATCTTTGGTTCCCGCCCAGGCGATCCGCCGGTGGCTGATGCCGAGTTGTTTTGCAATCTCTTTGACCGCCCGCTGGAGTTCCCAGCTCGTCTTGGTGAGCCGGCAGATCAGGTACGGCCCGTCCGGATCGCGGATCGGGAGCGGCAGTTCTTCAACGACAAAATCCTGTGGGCTTGAGCGGAGCCGCCCGCCGATGCCCGGGGTAACGGACGCGTAGTAGCGCATCCCGAGTTCCTCTTCCAGGGGGTAGGGTGAGGGCATCATAGCAGGGGGAGATCGCCGGTGATCCGGTCGAGGTCTTCGGCGCGGGCGGGCCCGAGACCGAGCGCTGTCACGGTTCCCGGCGGTATCTCGGTCATTCCGGCATCCTGGATGATGGATGCGGGGATGCCCGCCCGCTCTGCGATCGTTTTGAGTTCGAAGAGCTGTCGTTCGTTTTGCGCCTTCAAGACCACCTTCTTCTGTCCTTCGTCGAACCAGGCCTTCCGGGCGATCTTATCAGTCTTCTCGTAGGCCCCTATGGCGGCATGGGCGATCTGCGCACACTTCTTGCCGCAGCTCATCTTGATGTCGGCACGCACGATCAGGCACTGCTTCCACTTGAACTCCCGTATATCATGCATTTCGTATTAGTTGGGGCATGATCCGTCAAATACGCATCTATGGGGGCGGCGATCGAAGTGTGTGCCGTGCCGCCTCTCCTCATCTCGTGCCTCCCCGCAGCAGAGGGGTTACGTGAAGACCGGAGGGTTTCCACGTGCTCCGGATCCTCTATCTTTGCGGGGTAGAAGGGGCAGAGCGGGAAGACTCCCTCCGGTAAGTGCGAGAGAACAGGCCCCCTAAAGGCAATATCCGGTGGAAAACCGCGCCCTGAGGGCTAAAATCCAGACCATATCTCAAGATGTTATGGGATTTAAATGATAAAAAACGGTCCATTTTCCAGTATCGACCCCCACCGACCCCCTCTTTTCGGGAAACTTATTTATAGGCGGCCATCTATAATCTGGCATCAAACGAGGTGATTATTTGTGGTAAACCGTGAACAACTACTTGCCGAATCCCGGCATGAGATCTATGACAGTCTCCCAAAGATCGCCGTCGGTCTTGCCATTGCATTCCTCATATGGATCTTTGGCGTGCTTATCTTCCTGCCACTCGCAAAGGTGCTCGGGAACCCGTTCCTCTTTGGCCTGATAGGCCTTGACAGCCTGATCTCAGCGATAATCCTCGTCGCACTCGTGATCGTCGTCTTCGGCATCTTCAGGGAGGTCCTTGATGTCACCGATGCGCTTGCGGGGTATGTTACCGGGGCATACTCTCGGGGAGAGACACCTGACGAGCAGGTGGAGCGCTACCGGCTGGCGTTCCGGGGTATTGCGTACGTGCTCCTTGCCGTCATCGCGTTCCTGTTCTTCCTGCCGTTCATCGCAGGGATCTTCCCGGTTCTCGCGGGCATCATACTGGTCATCCTGGTCCTCTGGGCGATCCTCGTCCTCTTCCGGACCGGCAGGCTCTTCTCCGGGGAGATAGAGCGATGGGCCGCGGAGTTTTCCCAAAAGATCGAGTCGCAGCGACAGGATATGGCCCTGAAGGAACAACAGACTGAAGACCGTAACGAGTAGACCTATGAGGAAGATATCAGTCTACCTCATTTTTGTCACGGTATGGGTGCTCGCGTCCGTGGCAGTTGCCGCATGTCCCGCTCTTATGGCCCCGGTCGCCGGGGCGCTCACGCTCACCCTCGATGAAGCGATCGCGCTCTTTCTCTCCGTGATGGTCGTGCTGACCATGATCTTTCTCGCCCTCATCGGCCTGGAAGCCGGCAGATTCGTGGCAGAGTATCTTTGAGTAGCAGACGACC
>JALNXI010000108.1 GCA_023230425.1 Methanoculleus sp.
TCATCGCCATCGAGACCGGCGGTATGTATGCCCGTCTGATGGAGAACGGGTTCGACGAGGAGTACGGGGCGGTCCTGGTCCACCTGAAAGGGCAGCCGGCACGCTCCACGCGCCGAGTCCTGCGGAAACTCAACGACTCGCTCGGTCTTCCCGTCGTGGTCTTCACCGACGGCGACCCCTGGTCCTACCGGATCTACGCGAGCGTCGCCTACGGCTCGATCAAGAGCGCCCATATGTCGGAACTTCTGGCAACCCCCCAGGCGCAGTTCATCGGCGTACAGCCCTCTGACATCTCCGACTACAACCTCCCTTCCGACCACCTCACGGAGCAGGACATCAATGCCTTAAAGGCGGAGCTGACCGATCCGAGGTTTGCGACCGATTACTGGCATAACCAGATCCACCTGCAGCTCGATATGAAGGTGAAGTCGGAACAGCAGGCGTTCGCGAGCAGAGGGCTCGACTTCGTGACGAAGGAGTACCTGCCGACGCGGTTGTCGGAGATGGGGATCATCTGAGCGTTATGGGGGCTTCTCTCCAGCCCCTTACCCGGACGAAGGGCAGGTTCTCGGCCCGCGGGCGTCACAACACGCAGTCGTGGCAGTCCTGCGCTCCGCATGCCCGGTTCTCGATCTTCCACCGGAGCGCCCACCGCTTGATATCCTTGATCACCTCGACCATCTCAAGCCCGCTCCCGGTGAGGGTATACTCGCTTCTGATGGGGATGGTTCCGGCCTCCACGTGCTTCTCGACAAGACCTTCCTCCTCCAGTTCCTTTAAGCGGGCCGAGAGGATCTTCGCCGTTATTCCCGGGAGCCGCTCCTTCACCTCGGTGAACCGCCGGGTGTAGCCCTCCCCCTTGTAGAGTTCGAGGATGATCAGGAGCATCCACTTCTTTCCGAGGTACTTGACGGTCTGATTGACCGTACACTCATCCTGCATGGTATAATTAGAGAAACCTTCTCCTCCTTATACTTTAGTATCTAACAGATACTTTGTATTAAAAAGATACCATGGAGTGACATGAATGTTCTGCAACCAGTGTGAAGAGACGGCAAAAGGCCTTGGCTGCACCGTGCGCGGTGTCTGCGGCAAGGAGGGCGAGACCGCCGGACTCCAGGACGTCCTGATCTACACCCTCAAGGGGCTCTCAGTACGGAACCTCGCGGCGATGAAGAAGGGCGGCGGAAACCCGGAGGCAGGGAGGTTCGTTGCGGAGAGCCTCTTTGCGACCCTGACCAACGTGAACTTCGACCCTGCACGATTCCGGGACGCGATCCAGGAGGCCGCCCGCATCCGCGACGCCCTCCCGCCCGCCGGGAGCGCAGAACCTGCGGCCTGCACCTGGGCGCCGGCAGGCCCTGAGGCTATCGCGGCAAAGGCACAGGAGATCGTCACCGTACGGGAGAACGTGAACGTCGACCTCCTGTCGCTCCGTGACCTCCTCGTCTACGGGCTCAAAGGGGTCGGCGCCTACTCGCACCACGCCGCCGTCCTCGGCTACGAGGACAAAGAGGTCATGACCTTCATGCAGGAGGGCCTCGCCGCCACGCTGCAGGACCTCACTACAGATGAGATGGTCAGCTACGTGCTGAAGTGCGGCGAGATCGGTGTGAAGGTTCTCGCCCTCCTCGATACGGCGAACACCGCCGTCTACGGGACGCCGGGGATCACGACGGTCGGCACCGCCGCAGGCACGCGGCCGGGCATCCTGGTCACCGGCCACGACCTCAAAGACCTCGCCGACCTTCTTGAGCAGACCCGGGGGACAGGGGTGGATGTCTACACCCACGGCGAGATGCTCCCGGCGCACGCCTACCCGGGCCTTAAAAAGTACGGCCACCTCGTCGGGAACTACGGCGGCTCCTGGCCCTTCCAGAAGGAAGAGTTCGAGCGGTTCAACGGCCCGGTCCTGGTCACGACGAACTGCCTCGTTCCCCCGAAGGACTCCTACCGCGACCGGGTCTACACCACCGGGCTCGTCGGGTTTGCAGGGTTGAACCATATCGGTGCCTCGGAGGACGGGAAGAAGGACTTCTCGGCCCTGATCGAGCACGCCAAGCGGTGCGAGCCCCCGGCGGACCTCTCCCGCGGCGACCTGATCACAGGATGCGCCCACGCCCCGGTTCTCGCTATAGCCGAGACCGTCATCGATGCGGTGAAGTCCGGTGCCATCCGGCGGTTCGTCGTGATGGCGGGCTGCGACGGCCGATACAGCGGGCGGGACTACTACACCCAATTCGCAGAAGCCCTCCCGGCGGATACGGTCGTCCTCACCGCCGGGTGCGCGAAGTACCGCTACAACAGCCTCGGTCTCGGGGATATCGGTGGCATCCCCCGCGTCCTCGATGCCGGGCAGTGCAACGACTGCTACTCCCTGGTGGTCATCGCCCAGGCCCTCGCCGAAGCGTTCGGCGTCGGGATCAACGATCTCCCGATCTCGTACAACATCGCCTGGTACGAGCAGAAGGCAGTGCTCGTCCTCTTAAGTCTCCTCTCGCTCGGGGTTCGGGATATCACCCTCGGCCCCCGCCTCCCGGCCTTCGTCTCGCCCGGTGTTCTCGCGGTCCTCGTCGAGAACTTCGGGATCCGCGGGATCACGACGGTCGAGGAGGACCTCAGCCGGATGGTGCCGGGGAACTGAATACTTCTTTTTTTTTCGGGAGCAGCCCGGACCTCCTCAAAGGAAAACCGGCTCACTGATAGCGGGACGTGCGGAAAGACGTGATAAAAGGCCGGAGCGGAGAAAAATGGTATTATTATGCCGGGCCGGCCCAAAGAAACGTCACGTTCCTCTGAAGCACACCCTCGATGAAGAGCGGGGCGGTCACCTGCCGGACGGTGCCGCCGGGTGCTGTGTCGAACGCGACCGTGCCGTCGTAACCCGGCCCCCACGCCCACTCCGGACAGGTCGCATGGAAGGTGTTCCCGTCCCACGGAGCGAGACGAATGGTCACGACAGGTTTCTTCCCGAAGGTCAGGGTCAGGTTCCCGTCCGCTTCGGCAACGGTTGCGGTGCCGTAGGCATTATTCGTATAGGACCCGGTATACTCTGTAAGAGGGAGGGGTGCCGCCGGGTTATCGGGTCGGGGGGCTTTCCGGGGATGGAGCAGGGCCTTTATCCGCTGCAACAGATCCTGATCATCCGCACCGTTCTCCGGCAGTGCTTTCCCGAAATACAGCCGGTAAAACCCGTCGGCCACATCCTCGGGAAGGCTCGGCCCGGCCTCGTTCGCGAGGACAACAATGCCGAGGTTCTCACGGGGGACCAGGTAGACAACCGCATGATGTCCCGGCGTCTCACCGGTGTGATGGACAACCGGAGGTGTGGCGTTCATCTCCCGGTAATTCCAGCCCAGACAGTAGTAATCCATCGAATCGGTCATCACGTCGGCCACCGGGGTCCTCGGGCTGTGCATATAGGCCATATTCTCCGGACTGATGAGCAGTTTCCCTTCAAACGTCCCGTCACCTAACTGGAAGATGGCCCACGCCGCCATATCCTTCACGTCTGCATTGATGCCGCCGGCAGGTCCCAACGTATACGTCACATTGTTAAACTCCCAGCCAGGATCGATAAGGACCGGTCCAAGCGTCCCATCCGGCAGCAGCCCGAGCATGTGAAGGGTTGCGTGGTCGGGTGCCGACAGGAAGGCTTCGTAACTGGTAGAAGCGCTCTCCATATGTAGCGGCGTGAAGATCCGGGCCTCCAGGTTCTCCTCCCAGCTCTTCCCGCTCGTTTTCTCCACCGCTGCTGCGGTCACCATGAAGGGAATATTCTGGTATGCATACTCGCTGCGGAAGCTCGAGATCGGTTCGGCATAGCGGAGAGCATGGATTATCTCGCTCCGGTTGTATCCGAGCGTAGCGAGATCCGTGCCCCATTTTTCGTCAAGGCCGCTTCTCTGGGAGAGTGTATCCGTGATAGTGAACTCCTTTGTTACCCACGGGTCGTTCATCTGGAAGTCCGGGAGATACCGGATCACCGGATCGGTCCAGTTCATCCTGCCGCTGTCCACTTCCATGGCAGCGAGGGCGGCCGTGAATGCCTTCGAGGTGGAACCGATCTGGAAGACGGTGTCCGTGGTGACGGGATCGGAACCGCCGGCCGTCTTCACACCATATCCCCTGGCAAAGATGATCTCACCGTCCTTTACAATGGCAACGGCCATGCCCGGGACATTCCATTTCAGCATCGCGTTCTGTGCGTGACGGTCGAACTGTGCGATTGTATCGTTGAGCCTTCCGGCAGCCGGAGAAGATGATGCTATGTATGATTGAGACTCCGGCACATCCGTCCCAGAAGAGGGTGCTGTCGTGCATCCGGCAAAGCATATGCCGGAGAAAAGTAGTGCGAGAAGGATAACAGATTGAAGAGAGGAATTCATACTTTTCGATGGTGAGTATCTCGTATTTCGCCTTCTTGATCTAAAATGGGGCTGGATAGTGGAGGGGCAGTGAGAATAAAACAGGCTGGTGTCGGGAAAACTTTATGGAACCGGCTCAAGCAACACTGAATGACCATCGTATGTGACTTTCAGGTCCATGCCCATCGGGGATGGAGCCGGGAACTCTCGCGGGAGCGGAACCGGTCGCATCGGCCCGGACGACCAGCGCCGCCTCATAGTCCCTGGAAACATTTGCGCAGGAGCATCACGATGCGAGCGGACGATGGGGAAGAGGATCCGGGAGTGCGAACGGCACTCCTTACACGCACACGGTCTTCTGAAATCCGGGCTAGCTGTGGGGCTGACCCGGCGCGAGGTGATGGGATGGAGCCTGTGGACGGTTGCACCGGGAAAGAACTTCCGGGTCCCCTGGCAGAGAGATCTGGGGCTTACAGGATATTGAGCTCCTGCCGGGGAAGGATTAATGGGCAGAGAGGGAGCAACCCTCTTTGCAGGCAAGCGAGGTTATGCGCGGAAACGAACTCCGCGAGGATCAGCCGGTGCAGGAGGTGAAAAGAGAAGTGGACGATACTGACAGGGAGCGGATCATCGGCCAGATCCGCCGGTGCCTCGCCGGCAGGGAGGACATACTGCTCGGGTATCTCTACGGCTCCTTCCTCCGCCATGACGGATTCCATGATATTGATGTAGGGCTGCTCGTCTCCGGAGAGAGGGAGCCTTATGAGTCCTATAAATACGCCATGGGGATCGCATCCGACCTGGAGCGGTGCCTCACACCAAGGCATGAGATCGATCTTCGTATCCTGAACGCTACGCCCGTTGAGTTCCAGTACGAGGTTGTGAAGACCGGGCGTCTTCTCGTTGCCCGGGATGAAGAGACGCGCGTCGCTTTCGAGGCCGACGTGATAGCGAAGTACCTGGACCTGAAATACCTCTATGACTGGATGGACAGGGCTCTCCTCGCCCGGGTGGGAGAATGAGAGTCTTCCATCATATGCGGGAATTGGAGGAGGCTCTGGATGACCGGGAGCGGTACCAGCGCATCTCCGAGGAAACGGTTCATACGGGACCGGGATACACGGAATATGGTTCTCCATGCCATGCTGGTATCCATTCAGTCGGCTATCGATATAGCGACCGACGTGATTGCCGAGGGAAGGTTGAGGAAACCTTTCACGTACCGGGAGACGTTTGAGATCCTTGCGGACGATGGGATACTCCCGGAATCCCTGGCGATGGACCTCTCAAACCTGGCGGGATTCCGAAACGTGCTTGTCCATGTGTACTGGGACCTGGATCTCAAGCAGGTGTACGCGATCCTGCAACACGACCTTGCCGCCCTCAAGACATTCTCTGCCATCATACAGGGGCATATCGCAGAGCGTGGTTCAGCCGGTCAGTAGGAGGATTCCTGCCGGAACCCCGGCAGCAGCCATCACTCAAACTCCGCCAGCGCCACCACCGGCACCCCTTCCAGGTCATCAAAGACCACCGGGTAGAGCCGCAGTGTCCAGGGCTCCTCGAGCAGCCGGTCGTAGGAGAGGTCCACATCCTCAAGCAGGAAGATGTGCGGAGAGGTGCAGAGGAACCCGCGGTGGGCCTCCGCGCCCTCCTCCGGCTCTGCAGGGATGGCGATGGAGATGGTATCGATCCCGAACAGCCTGAGGGCCGGGTTCTGCATGCGGAGGAAGCCCGGCACCTCGGGGTGCACCCGGGGGTGCCTCTCCGCGTAGGCATCCGGGTCGCTCTCCCGGATCCGGCCGCTGCCGGTCCTGACGAAGAGCGCGCGCGATGCCTGGATCGCATCGAGGTGGGGAAGGAGGTCGTGGATCCGGATCGGTTCCGTCCCGGTCTTCGGGATCGCGATGCACCGCGCGGGTGCAAAGACCGCCTCCGGTGCGAGGAGGGCCTTAACCGAGCCCCCGTCCGGGCAGAAATGCCGGGGGAGATCGATGTGCGTCCCGGCGTGGCTTGATACGGCGATCAGGCTTTTGTTCTCCGCGTCGCCTCCTTCAAAGGACTTCGTGCGGGTGATCGTGAGCGGTTCCGTTCCGGGATAGAGTGGGGTCGCCCGGTTCAGGGGGTATGAGATCGGGATGAGCATACGCTTCCCCGTAGGTACTCCCGGAGTTGATGAAGGT
>JALNXI010000109.1 GCA_023230425.1 Methanoculleus sp.
TCCCGGTCTTCTCCCTCTTCCTCGGGAACGTCCATGCCTTCGAGATGGCCGCGTTCAATCAGTTCCTCCTCATCTTCCTCCTCGGGTTTGCGTGGTTGCGGTGGGGCGGGCTTGATGCCCGGGGGCGGCGGGGGCTTGCCCTCCTCATCGCGTTGAGCATCGGGTCGATGCCGCCCCTCTGTTCCTGGGACGCCCTCGTCTACGGGCCGGCCGTCGCCGCCTTCCTCCTCGCGCTCTGGGCCCGGGAGCGGGACCGCGATGCCCGGACGGCCGTCTTCGCGGTCCCCGCAGTCGCCTTCCTCATCTACCTCCCCTACTACCTCCTCCTCGAGCCTGCGGGCGTGGGCGGGATCGGCTGGGGGTTTCCCCCCACCGACCCGCTCACGTTTCTCGCAATCTGGGGCGGGTTCCTCGCGGTCGTCTACGCTGCCGTCGCCCCGGATATCCGGCGATCTCCCGTTTATATTGGTGTTGCTCTCCCGTTCCTCGCTACCGGCTACGTCGTCCTCGGGATCATTGCTGTGCCGCTCGCCTACCTGATCCTCCGGCGGGAGCGCTCGTTCCCGGACCTCCTCTGCGTCGCCGGGCTCGCGGTGCTCGCCTCCTGCGAGGTCTTCTACCTCCGGGAGATGCTCGGGGGAGATTACAGCCGGTTCAACACCATCTTCAAGTTCTACTTCGACGCCTGGGTCCTCCTCGGCACCGGCTCCCTCCTCCTCGCTGGGGGGTGGTTTGCCGCCCGGCGCCCGGTCCTCCCGGCTGCTGTCCGGCGGGGTGCGGCGGTCGTCGCGGCCATCGCCCTTATCGCCGCCCCGTTCGCCCTCAACATCGACATCGGCCGGGGCCTCCTCGGGATCGGCTACCCCCCGGCGGGCTACAACACCCTGGACGGACTCGCCTATCTCGACGCCTCGCGGCCGGGGGAGGCCGCAGCGGTCGGCTACCTCCGGACGCTTGGGGGCGACCACCGGATCGTGGAGGCGGAGAACGGGGATTACGGCTATTACTCGCGAATCTCGTCCTTCACCGGCATCCCCACAATCCTCGGGCAGATCAGCCACGAACTGACGTGGCGGGGGAACGGCGCGTGGTACGCCGACCGCCCGGCGGATATCCGGGCGATCTACGAGGACCCCGGGAGTTCCATCGCGCTCATGGCGAAGTATGATGCGACCCTCCTCTACGTCGGCGAACCCGAGCGGGAACGCTACGACGTCCGGCTGCCGGACCGGGGGCTTCTCCTGGTCTACGACGAGGGCGGTGTCCAGGTTTACGAGCGGCCAACAGGGATCTGACATCATAGTGTTGGTCATTGTCCCGGCCGGGTAACGTTTATATGCCCTGGGCCCCGGGTGGGGCTCATGGCGCAAGCAACCGTAACCATGGCATCCTCCCTGGTGAACGCCACCGCGGGGGTGCAGACGTGAGCCCGAAGGTGACCACGGCTCCACCGCCCCGTGCTGCCGGGAGCGTGACCGTCGAGATCGCGGCCGAGAACATGGCCTTCGACACGAGCACGATCACCGTTCCGGCGGGTGCGGAGGTGACCATGAACTTCGACAACCGGGATGACGGCATCCCGCACAATGTCGCGGTCTACACGGACTCCTCCGCGGCTAAAGAGATCTTCGTGGGCGATATCATCGCCGGTCCGGAACGGGCGACTTACACCTTCACGGCGCCCGAGCCCCCCGGGACCTACTTCTTCCGGTGCGACGTCCACCCGTTCATGAACGGGGCGTTCATCGTGACATAGAGGGACAAGATTCCTCTATTCTCTTGATCTAACCTGGTGCTGCCTTTCCCGAAAGGAGGCTCCTGATATGCGCGTCGTACGCTTTCTGCACACCGTAGGATACCCCGAAGAGTGCCGGGACGACCATGTACATCACCGCATCGTGAAGGTACCAGGCCGGAGACAGTCTCCCCATAAATGCGGCCGATACCGCGAACGCGGGCATGTGAAAGAGGTACACGCAGTAGGAGGCGTACGCCGCTGCCGTAACCCCGGCTCCCCGTCCCGCGAACCTTGTTTCAAACCGGGAGAACCTGATACCCGATCGGGCGGCGACGATGCCCGCGATGAAGAAGACGTAGTACTGGAGGAGGCGGAGATCGACGATGTTGAGGAGGAAGTGCAGAACCGCGAGAAGGGCGAAGATGCCTCCAGAGATGAGGATTATACCCCTCGCCGACCGTTCAGGCGCCACGATGACCGGGTAGAGGAGGTAGAGCACCATGATGAATCCGACAAACCAGAGCGTGAAGACCGGATCTGCAAACGCCGGTGCCAGCAGCACCTGCAGGCAGAGGACGTTGATCGCCCACTCGGCGGGCGGGAGTTCCAGCGGGGGGTCGAGCCTGAGAACCTGAAAACAGACGAAGAACGCCGCCAGTGCGGCAAGGTAGAGCGGGTAGACCCGGAGCACCCGTTTTTTGTAGAACCCGATAACATCCTCCCGGGTTCCCATCGCACTGTTGCTTGCGTGGATCGTATACCCGGATGCGAACGTGAACCCGGCCAGCGCCAGGAACGAGAGGAGTGCGATGAGGTCGTGACAGCCGGCGATGGGATGATGCAGGAGGTAGTTATAGAGATGGATGAAGACGATCAGGATGATCGCGGCTGCCTTAACGCTGTCAAGGATGAGTATCCGGCTCATGACCCCTCCCGAAGAAGGGGTCGCGGGATCGGAGGATTAGGTTTTCGGTTTGGGTCAGAGAACAGCGGCCGCAATGATTGCCGCCGCGTAGACGACCACGGTCGCATGGATGAGCGGGAGCGCCCGCATCGCGGCACCCGGGCTCTTCCCCCGGAGGATGATGTAGTTTGCCAGCCCGAGGAGGATGAGTCCCACGGCGAACCCCGCGAGCGCGACGGGGCCGAGGGTGAGGCCGAAGACGAACGCCATCACGGCGTGGACGGCCGAGAAGCCGAGGGTCCAGGCGGCCGCCCCCTCCATGCCGTAGAGGACCGGGACGGTCGCCATCCCCCGGGCGCGGTCGTTTGCGATATCGGCTATGTCGTTTGCCGCGAGATGCGCGAGCGTCCAGGGGTAGAAGAAGAGGAAGAAGAGGAGGGCGGTCGCGTCGGGGCTGCCGTGGACGAGGTAGCCGGCGACGGGGAAGAGGGCGAAATCCGTCCGCCCAATCACCTGGGCGAGCGGGAGGGTCTGGCGTCGCTTCTTCGTCTGGTAGAAGTACTCGACCAGGTATGAGTAGCCCATGATGCCGAGGACGTAGAGGTTGTGCGGCGCAGGGAGGGTTATGGCGATGGCGGCCGCAGACCCGGCGAGGGCGAGGAAGACCGCGAAGGCCGCCCGGGGAGAGATCCGGCCGGCCGGTATCGGCCGCCCTGCAACCGGCCGCCAGTAGCGGGTGAGCGACCCGTTGATGTCCCGCCGGTCATACTCCCGGTCGACGTAGTCGTTTAAGACGAGCCCGGCCTCGAACCCGAGGAGGCCGATGAGCGCCGCCCGGCCGACGAGACCCCACGAGAACCCGCCGTAGTTCTGGAATGCGAGGGCGAGCCCCGAGCAGAAGAGCAGGGGCCAGACGAAGAAGAAGTGGGCGCGGGTCAGGTCGGCGAGCGCGGCAAGGGTCTCTCTCATGGTGGTATGTGACGGGTTATACGGCCGTGCTCAAAAAAGGTTGCAGGTCCCACCCGAACCCATTATATCCGAAACAGTTTCGGGTGAATCTCATCCCTCCCGAAGACCTTACCGGGTATGTGGCAATCATGAGACCAAATGACGGAGATACTTCGTTGCAGAGAGACGCTTCCCGGAGAGAGGGCCGAAGGCCCCGCTTTCGGGAGGGATCGGGATGAGCAGCGGCGCGTCGATCCGCGGCACCCGGGACCCGGAGGCAGTCCAGGAGTTCATCCGACGACTTTCTGGATCGGATCCGGAGAGGCGGGAAGAGCGCCGGCCCGGGTAGCCCGTGCTCCCGCCCGGTTTTGGTTTTCGCGGCGAACCGAACACTTTCATCGGTTTCCGGGCAAAACCGAAGAGAATGCGGGGAGGATACATGCTTCCCGAATGACACAGTAGATATGTGGCGGCAGCGTCCGTCAGGAGCTGAAAAGAGATGAATCCGCAGGAAGCGACCACGCAAAGAGCCGGAATGCCCCGGCAGGCGTTCGCCGTGATCGCACGGCTCGACGCGGACGACGACCGCCCGGCAGCCTCCGGGTGGGAGGTCCTCCGGATCGTTCCCCGCGAGGGAACCGTCCCGGTGCCGATCAGCGGTGCCCGGGTCCGGGGAGGTGATCCCGTGTAGCCTTCCGCTGAAATCTAGCATTCTCCCGGATCTTTTCAATCGTGCCATGAGGGAGGATGGAAACACTATGGTAAGCCTCACTTCCACACAACGTACCAGATCAATAGCGTCGGGGATACCACACCCCCTCCTTTAGGGCAGGGATTAGCCACCCTGCCGTTCTTTGAACTCAATGTCGTTTTGGGGTTTCGTGATCACGTAATTCAGTCGGGTCAGGAGGGCAATCTCACTGCGCTCCCGCCGGTGCAGATTTTTGTCGTCAAGAAGAACACCGTTTCCGGACGGTGCGCCTCCTCGTAGCATTCACGGCGGATCACGAGATGCCAGAGCAGGCGGAGTATCTTGTGGGCAGACGTGACAATTGCTTTGAGGTAGCCGATCCGCCGTTTTAACATGCGGGCGCGGCAGGAGACCGGCTCAAGTCTCGTTATTGAGGCCGGTAAACAGCGATCCATGCATGGGTGGCGGACGCAGTTCTCTTGCTGCTACCCGGCCCCGACATCCCCGGTGGTAGCGAGTTCGGGCCCTCCGGCGAGGAAAGTGGAGAGCGACCGCTCAGAGGTTCATCGTTGCCATGGTCTCTCGCCGGAGTTTCGGGTGCCCTCCTTGATCTCCCCGGCGTCTGTGCCGATGCAGGTCAGGGGTGGGTTCCCTCCCGGGCATCTGCCTGACCCCAGCCCGCAGGTCTTTCAGGCTGCATTTGGCGGCAATAATGAACGAGATCCGCCGGTCAAGCATCTCCATCAGGTTATCCTGGCAGAAGAACCCCCGATCTATGATAGCGGTGTAGTCGGTGACCCCGTAGGCTGCGAGTTCGGTGAGGGTGGCGACATCGGTGATGCTGCCCGGGTAGAGATCTTACATCACCGGGATGCCGAGATCCGTGTCCATGATCAGGGAGAGGTTGATCCGGGGCAGAGCCAGACCGTCCCGGCAGCCACGGGGGCGGCGCCCGGGTGGGTGGTCCCGCTCCTTGCGGTGCGTTCCGGTTGGCGGTGAGGGCGGGGGGATGGGTCATCTCCGTCCGGGATGCCTGCCGGAGAAGGACCATCAAACCGCTCTTCACGTCTCCTCCTCATCAGGGACATAGATGATCTCGCCGCTCTGCAGCCGGTATGCCGTTCCCATCCTGCTGCCCCGGCCGCCTGAGATCTCCTCGGTCATGTTCAGCACTTTGATCGTCTTCCCCTCCTTGATGATGACCTGCATGTCGGGCTGCCCGGGGTTTTTCACCACCGTAAGGTCGGACGACGAGTCCAGCATCTCCGGGATGTTATAGGAGGCGACAAGGGCAACCAGCAGGGCCACGGCAAAGACCATTGCCACATCAAAGAGGTTGGCAACCCCCCCGAGAGGGTCCTCGTCCTCATCATTGTCCATGATCAGCCTTTTTCTCCTCATGACAGCACCCCGGCAACGTACTCCATATCGCTGAGGTCCTGGAGGTACCAGCGCCTCCTGACGAGCATGGCCCCGTACGCAATTCCTCCGACCAACAGTCCGAGAACGGTGGTGCTGAAAGCAACGACCAGGTTGGACGCCAGTGCCTCGATGTTTCCTGCCGAAAGGCCCATCAGTGCGGGCCCGAGGGGGATCAGGGTTCCCATTAACCCGAGCATGGGGCCGATGCGGGTCAGGAGCTTCAGGGAATCAAGTTCCCGTGTGATCTTGAGTTCATAGTCCTGAAGCAACTTCTCAGACTCGAGCGAGAGCCGCTCGTCGCCGATGAAACCTGCGATATCGCCGATATATCCTTCGAGAAGCGGATTTGACCCCGCATTCTTCAGTGTCTGCGCTGCTTCGCCGATCTCGCGGTTCTGTATCTGGATGCGGGCGTCCTGGCATCCGTCTCTGAGCCGGGCAAAATCCCGTGTCCTTCCAGAATATTCAGAGACCATCTGGCCGAGGATGGCCAGCACCCATACGACAAGGACGATGAGCGCGATGATCACCGGATACAGGAGCGCATTCGAGAGCAGGAACATAATTTCCGTAATTGACGACATAATTTCCATTACTGACCACCTTTGAGGTGAAATTGTCTGGATCGGTGAACGAACGCGCCGAGAACGATCGGGACCGCCAGCAGGGCCAGCCCCATGAGCGCACCGCTGCAGTCAACGGCGACACTGAATTCCGGCATCTGTTGTGCTTCGATGTATGCCGGTATGATGAGCGGACAGAGGAGATAGAACAGCCCGAGAAAGATCATGACGCTCCCCAGGGTAGAGGGGTGCTTTCTGCTCATCTT
>JALNXI010000110.1 GCA_023230425.1 Methanoculleus sp.
CGCCGCCGTCGCATCGGTCAGGTTCGGCTCGCTCTACCTGGACCTCAATGCTGAACCAGGGTCTCTGGAATCCTGCCAGCCGTGATCCTTTCTCTCACGCCGGGAAGAGTGAGAGGAAGAGCACGTACACCGCCGTCTGAGCGACGGTGAGCGGGATGCCGATCCGGGCAAACTCCCCAAACGTCAGCGTCTCGCCGCCCTTCTCCGCGCCCTGGATGATGATGACATTGCTTGCCGCCCCGAGGATCAGCATGTTCCCGGCGATGGTGCTGCCGGCCGCAAGCGCCATCATGCCCACCGTGGAGGTACCGAGGTGCGCAAGGACCGGGAGGGAGAGGGCGACGAAGGGGACGTTCGAGACGAACTGGGAGACGATGACGCTTACTGCGGCTATGACCGGGACGGCGGCGAGATCGAGGGAACTCTCCTCGATGAACGGCTGGAAGAACCCGGACTGCCAGACGCTCGCCATAAGGACAAAGAGGCCGGCGAAGAAGGCCAGTGTCGGCCAGTCGATCCCGCGGAGGATCTCGAACCGCCGCCTGCTCCCGGCGAGGACCGGGAGCGCCGCAACGACCGCGATCCAGGTCAGCCGGATATCGAAGTCCGGGACGAGCACGGCTGCGATGACCTTAACCCCGATCAGGAGGATGAGCAGGGTGAGCGAGAGGCGTGAGAGCGCCGCGAGGGCCGGGTCGCGGATCTCCTCCTCACGGTGGACCAGCGGGGTAGCGTTGAATTCGCCGGGGAACGCCCGGCAGAGGAACCCGTAGGCGAGCAGGAGCGAGATCACTGTCGGAACGGCCAGGTAGAGGGGGAACGTGATGAACGGGTTCTCGACACCGCCCGAGAGTGCGACGAGAAGGTTCTGCGGGTTCCCGATGGGGCTTGCAACACTTCCCGTCGTGACGGCGAACGCGAGTGCGAGTAGCAGGAGCTTCGGGGAGATACCGTGCCGCCGGGCGAAGTAGAGCATCAGCGGGGTGCCGACGACCGCGAGCGTATCGTTCATCAGGAGCGCCGAGAGCACGCCGCCGCCGATGAGAATGAGAAAGATAAGGTGCCGGACCGATTCAGCCCGGGAGAAGAGATGAAATGAGAGGTGGTAGAGATAGCCGCTCTCTGCGAGCGCCTCCCCGATCACGAACATAAAGAAGAGGAAGAGCATCACGTCGACGTTGATGGACGCGAGTGCGTCCCGCGGCGTTATCCCTCCTGTCACCAGGACGGCGGCCGCACCAAGGAGCATCACCTGCCATATGCGAAGGTTGACGTCCCCAATCTTGCGGACAGCGATGAGGAGAAAGACGATGATAAGAACGACGATCGGTATGAGTGTGCCCACGTTACCACCGGCAGGGGGATGCGCTGATCGAGGGTTTGCCGTCCGCCCGGAAAAAAGGGATCACCCGGGCTCCCTTCGGCCCTCAGGCCTCCTGCCCGACGAGATAGTTGATGACGCTTTCACAGATATCCCCTGAATATTCTCCGATACGCCGGATACTGTCTGCGATCTGCCCCGCGGGGATCGCCACCACCGCCTCGAACTGGAGCACCCGGGTGTTGATATCCCGGGTCTTCTCCTCAAGGTCGCGCACCCTCTGGAGCGTTGCGTTTGCCTTCTTGATGTCTCCCGTATGGAACGCCTCCATGCTCCAGGAGAAGATATCCAGGGCAAGTGTGCTCGCCTCGTCCATGAGGTCGAGCGTCGCCGCCTCGGCCTCACGGTTGATCAGGGCGAGAGCATTGTATGCAACCCGGGTGGCGTGGTCGGCTATCCGCTCGATGATCCTGCTGACCTGGAAGTAGTACGCCGCCTGGGTCGCCGTGATACCCATCCGGCGCGAGAGCGTGGCATCGGTCAGGATCAGGTTATCCTGCCGTGAAACGAGCCAGTGCAGCCGGTCAACTTCTGTGTCCCGGGCGATGACGCCCTCAGCAAGAGTCGCATCGCATCCCCGTATGGCGGCCATCGCGTCCTGCTGCATGCCCCGTGCCAGCACATGCATCCTTTTTGTGGTGTTCTCGAACGGCATCTCCACGGGGTTGAGGAGATCCTTGATCGTTATCGAAGAGTCCGTCTCGCCGACCACTTCCTGCCCGATCGCCATCTGCGTGAACTCCCGGACCAGTTGCAGGACAAATGGCGGCAGCCGCCCTTTTGATTCGAGGCGGATGACCGTGAACCCGGCGACGTACGCTCCGACGAGGAGACGAAGCAGGTAGGTGCAATCCGTCGTGGCGCCGACCTCAAAGACCCGGGTCCGGCGAACTGACTCCTCGCTGATCTTCGGGGTGATCATAAGTGAACCATCAGGCTGCACAATCAGTCCTACCGGATCGTTCTTCTGGATATTCAGGGATTTTATCCACTGTTTCGGCAGAGATACGATATATGACGAGCCCCCTGTGATCTGAACTTTTCTGATCTCCATGAATTTGTACGCGTTGGCGCTGGATGGATATATACATTCTGTGTATTTATATATCTCTCCGGAATTTACTGGAAGTAAATATATTCATGGAGTCTCCTTCGAGAACACCTATCTATCCGGTATTCCCACCCGGTAAGCATGGCCCGGATGAGGGGTGGTCGACCTGGAACGGCACAGCGCTCAAGGTTTTACGGCCGCACTGAGAGGAATATGGGTCCCGGTCTGGTACCATGAACGGGGGAGACGATCTTCGTAACGCAGATGCTCCATTGAGCAGTGGCATACCAATACCGCTCCACGAGGGGAGACAGATCGGGTCCGGCCAGGCGGCCGCTCATACCCGGTCCGGGATCGCACAGATGTCCGGAGAACTGCCCAGCCCGGATAAACCTGGCTCTCTCTGGAAGACTCTCAGGAAGAGAACCAGGCAGATTCGCGAAGAAGCCATCCGGACACTCTGGTTCTGCACGGCCATCTTTGCCGTCGTTGCCATCTTCTTCATTCTCTTCTTCCTGGTCAAGAACGGCTACCCAATCTTCGAGCAGATCGGGGTCTGGAACTTCCTCACCGGAGACGTCTGGAACCCGACGGGAGCGCCTCCGGCATACGGCATCTACCCACTGATCGTCGGCACGCTCCTTGTTACGCTCGGTGCGATGGCGATCGCCATTCCGCTCGGGATCGCGGTCGCTGTCTTCATCGCCGAGCTTGCGCCGTCCTGGATGAAGGGGACCATAAAGCCCGCCATCGAACTCCTGGCGGGGATACCCTCCGTGGTCTACGGTTTCTTCGGTCTCATCGTGCTGACCAACTGGATCCGCATCTCCTTCGACGTCGCGTCCGGCGAGACCTGGCTTGCCGGCTCTCTCCTGCTCGGCATCATGGCACTCCCGACGATCGTCAGTGTCTCGGAGGATGCGATCAGCGCCGTGCCCCGGGCATACCGGGAGGGATCCCTTGCGCTCGGAGCGACACATTGGCAGACGATCGCAGGGGTCGTTCTCCCGGGAGCGCTCTCCGGCATCACTGCCGCGATCATCCTCGGGATGGGACGGGCGATCGGCGAGACGATGGCGGTGATCATGGTGGTCGGCAATGCAGGCGTCGTTCCCGAACCCCTCTGGAATATTCTCTCTCCCATCCGGACGCTCACCGGGACGCTGGGTATCGAGATGGGCGAGGTCGCTGTCGGCAGCTCCCACTACCACGCGCTCTTCGGCGTCGCAGTCGTCCTCCTGGCGATCACCCTTGCAGTTAACCTCCTCGCACGGGGCATCCTCGTGAGGGTCAGCGAGCAGCATACGGCGACCACCGGAGCGACCCGCCGGGCCCGGAAAGGGAGGGGCGAGACAGCAAGACCTTATGCCCGTGCCGTTCTCGGCATCGGCACACTCGGGCTCCTTGCGGCGGCCACAGACGTTCTGGTTACCGCCGTCGCCGCTGTGACTCTCTTCGGAGCGGTACACGTCGGGCGCAGGGTCTCCCCGAAGACCAGACAGAAGATCGCGTTCGGGCTCCTGTATGCGGCCACCGGTATCGTGCTCTTCGTTCTCGGGATCATCCTCTTCGATATCATCTACAACGGTGCACCGGCCCTCTCCTGGGAGTTCCTGACTGCCCCACCAAGCGACCTCGGTCGGGCGGGAGGCATTGGCCCGGCAATCCTCGGGACCCTCTACCTGGTCGGGGGCGCCATCCTCTTTGCCCTCCCTATCGGGATCGGCGCCGCCATCTACCTCCACGAGTACACCCGAGGCGGGCGCATCACCGGGATCATCAGAGCAGGCGTCGACCTCCTGGGCGGCACACCCTCCATCGTCTTCGGCCTCTTTGGGTTCGCGTTCCTGGTGCTCTACCTGAACCTGGGCGTATCGCTGCTCGCCGGCCAGATCACGCTGGGGCTGATGGTCCTCCCCACCATCATCAGGACAACCGAAGAGGCGCTAAAGAGCGTCCCGGGCAGCGTCAGAGAAGGGAGCCTCGCTCTCGGAGCGACGCACTGGCAGACAATATGGCGGGTCGTACTCCCTCCGGCGGTGCCGGGGATCCTGACCGGCACGATCCTCAGCGTCGGGCGGGCGGCCGGAGAGACTGCGCCGATCCTCTTCACCGCGGTCGTCTTCTCCCGGCGGTTCCTCCCCGAATCAGTGATGGAGCCGGTGATGGCGCTCCCCTACCATCTCTTCATCCTTGCAACCAACGTCCCCGGGGCACGAGAGAACCAGTACGGAACGGCGCTGGTCCTCCTCGCGCTGGTGGCGGCCATCTACCTGATAGCGATCTTCGTCAGGACCCGTTACCAGAGATCAATCCAGTGGTGACCCACAATGCAGAAAGACAACTGTATCATTACAGCAGAACGCCTCAACCTATACTACGGCGACAGTCAGGCTCTTCGCGACGTGTCGGTCTCTTTCCCACGGAACCAGGTCACTGCACTGATCGGGCCGTCCGGGTGCGGGAAGTCGACTCTTCTGCGCTGTTTCAACCGGCTCAACGACCTCGTCGAGGGCGTCAGGATAGAAGGCAGGATTCTCTTTGAGGGGAGGGATATCCGCGACCCCGACTGCGACGTCGTGGACTTACGCAAACGCATCGGGATGGTCTTCCAGAAGCCTAACCCCTTCCCGTCATCCATCTACGACAACGTCGCCTACGGCCCTCGTGTCCACGGGGCCCGTAATAAGAAGGTCCTGGATGTGATCGTCAGGGAGAGCCTGAAGAAGGCTGCTCTCTGGGATGAGGTGGCGGACCGGCTCTCCGACTCCGCAATGGGGCTTTCGGGCGGGCAGCAGCAGCGGCTCTGCATCGCAAGGACGCTTGCGGTCGAGCCTGAGGTCATCCTCATGGACGAGCCCTGCTCCGCGCTCGACCCCATCGCCACCTCGAAGATCGAAAACCTCATCAACGACCTCAAAGAGCACTACACGGTCGTGATTGTGACCCACAACATGCAGCAGGCTGCCCGGGTCAGTGACTTCACGGGGTTCATGTACCTCGGCAGGCTGGTCGAGTTCGGGCCGACCGCCCGGATATTCGAGAACCCGCAGGAAGAGTTGACCAACAATTACGTGACCGGGCGTTTTGGATAGGATAGCCATGGCGGATAAATTTCGTGAAGAACTGAAGGACCTCAAGGGCCAGGTCCTCGCGCAGGGGGCGTTCGCCTACGGCATGCTCTCTAACTCCATGACTGCCCTGCAGGATCGGGATGCCGAACTTGCAGGGCGCGTGTATGCACAGAGGGCGGAACTCGCAGAGCGGAACCTCGCCATCGAGGAGGCGGCGCTTCGCCTCATCGCGCTCTACCAGCCCATGGCACGTGATCTTCGTTCTATCATCTGCGCGCTCCGGATGAACGTCGCGCTCTTCCGTATCGGCCGGTACGGCAAGGATATTGCCAGACTCGTGGACGAGGTCTCAGCGAATCCACAGATAGGGAACCTGATGAGTCTGCCACACATGGCTGATCTGGCCTGCGCCATGATTGATGATGCTCTCAGAGCCTACCGGACCGAAGACATTACGCTCATTGAGGGCATGTCACACCGGGACGATGTCGTGGACAACCTCAGGTACGCCATCTTCAGGGAGAGCGTCACCTACATGATGGAGGACCCGAAAAACATCACCCGATGCATAGACTATGTGATGATCGCACGCTACCTGGAACGCTGCGGTGATTACGCCTGTGATATCGCCGAGCAGGTCTGTTACATGGTCACCGGCGAGCGGGTGGAAGTGAAGTAGGGCTTCTGCTTGCCCCTCCAGGGGTAATTGGGCAGGAAAGCCAGGATATGCCGCCATCCGGGATGTCCATCACCCGTGCCCGGCAGTTCTCTGCCCCGGGTAGTGCTTCAGCAGAGAACTGATAATCGATCTCGGTGGATCCGACCGAAAATTTCCGTTATCGGGCTCTGGTAAAGCCCACCCTCTTCCGGCTGTCGTTCATCCCTGACGAGATTGGTGCCGGACCCGGCCTGTCCCTGAGTTCGACCTTTTCTCGCAAGCATGTCCTCATGCTGTGGACCGTGGTGGCTATCGCCATGGGG
>JALNXI010000111.1 GCA_023230425.1 Methanoculleus sp.
ATTTTTGAGTTCGCCACCGGGGAGCGCTACACGGTCCCGGCCGCGGCGCTCCGGGCGGTCCTCTCCCGGGCTGCCGCTTTTGCACCCGTTTCGGCAATCCTCCCCGGGAGCATCTCGGCCGCCCGGCGGCGGGTTCCCGTCACCGGGTAACCCCTGCCTCGCAGATCGCCGCCTCCCCGGCGTCGCGGAACGCCCGTCCGACATTCCCCGGACCGAGGAGGACTCCGCCAAAGATCCTTGAGACCACCAGCGCGTGGCTCCCGAGGTTGTGCTTGCGGAGCAGGTCGAGGAGCACCCTTCCCGGCCGGCCGACCTCACCGTCGTTCTTGAACTCCTCGAAGGAGCCGCACCGGAGGGCGGCACAGTGGTGGGCGGCCTTCCGGTAGGCCTCCCGGTGACCGGCGAGAACCCGGGCGACGTCCTCCGGCCCCTCGACCCGGTAAAGGTGCGCGTAGAACCGGGATCGCCGGACCTCGGTCACGGTGGCACCGAGGGGTTCCGCGGTCACGCGGCCACCCGCTTCCTCGTGTACTCATCCCAGTGCGCCTCGAGGAACCCCCGGATCCCCCGGCCGGGTTTATACGGCGGGTATATCCGGCGGTAAGCCGCCTCGGCATCGGCAAGGCTCCCCCTCGGCAGGACGTCCGTGTAGGCCGCAAGGTAGAGGAGCCCGATCGCCGCCGACCGGGAGATGCCGAAGCCGCAGTGGACCAGCACCGGCCGGCCCTCGGCAAGGCACCGGTCGATGAAGCGCAGGGCGGCATCAACGGCCTCCTTGGGGACGTCGGCAGGATCCCTCGAGTCGACCAGGTTGAGCATCAGCCGGTTCCCCCGCCGGGCGACCAGGTGTTCGGGGTGGTCCGGCGGCACCGTGCCGAGGGGCGAGTAGGTGACCGCCAGACAGTGGTAGGGGTTCCGGCAGGCGTGCACCACGCACCAGGTCTCGTGGGTCTCTACCGCGACCTCGTAGTCCTCCTGCGTCCCGATATACAGGTTCTGGTATATCTCGATCATGCTCTCCGTCCCCCTTCAGCACATCTCCAGCGCGTACGCCGCCGCCCCGAGGAGCGGTGCCTGTCCCTCAAGGCCGGAGACGACGATCCGGGGGAGGGCAAGGTAGCGGTCGATGTAGGGCTCCATGTAACGGATCACAGTATCCCCATAGTAGCGGGCGAGCGGCCCATCGAGCACGATCATCTCGGGGTTGTAAGCGGCGATGACGCTTGAGATCCCCCGGGCGTTCACCTCCCCGAGCGCCTCCATGAAGGCGAGGGCGACCGGATCCTCCATTCGGGCCGCCTCGAAGATTGCCCGGGTGGAACCGGCGTCGAAGGTTACCCGCCGGACATCGTTCTCCTCCCGCCAGACCGCAAAGAACCGGGGGATGTACTTCGCCGAGGCGTAGCCCTCCCAGTGGCCGGCAAAGCCGCACCCGCAGACGAGGTTGTAGTGGGTATCGACGGGGATGTGCCCGATCTCCCCGGCGTTTCCGTCCACCCCGAGGAGCAGGCGGCCGTTCACCACCGCACCACCGCCGATGCCCGTCGAGAGGGTGACGTAGACGACATTATCGGAGCCGCGGGCGGCCCCCGCCCACCGCTCGCCGAGGACGCCGGCCCGGGCGTCGTTGATCAGGGCGACCGGCAGCCCGAACCGTTTCCGGAGCGGGCCGGTGATCTCCACGACCGGGAAGGCAATGTTCGGGGAGCTCGTGACCCACCCGCGGCCGAGATCCAGGGGGCCTGCCGACGCGACGCCGATGGCCGTGGCTTCCCTTCCTTCCGGCGTCGCGAGGAGGGCCTCGATCCGGGCGACGATCGCGGCGGTGATCGCCTCCCCCGAGGGCCCCACAGCCGGCGTCGGGACGGCGGTATGGGCCAGTATGGTCGCGTCGGAGCCTATTAGGGCTGCGCGGAGGTTGGTTCCGCCGAGGTCAACGGCAATCACGGTCGTCATCTGAGTCATCCTTTCGATGGCAGGTGCTTCTTCTCTCGAATTACGCAGACCACCGGCATAAACCTACGCCTCCGCCCCGGAAATCCGGGCAACGGTGCTATTGGCCGGGAACGCGCCCACCCAATGGGGAGGGCAAGCATCAGGCCGGTAACCAGCCTATTCATTGCGCTTGCGGTCACCGCCGCCGCGTTTCTGGCGGTCAGGTGGATCGGTGAAGGGCTCATCGTCTACGAGTCCTATGCGGGCGCGACGCTGACCCCGGCAGGGGAAGAGATGACCCGGGACCTCCGGAGATGGACGCCTGCCAGTTCGAGCACCACGTGAGCCCGGAGACGCTGGAACACCTCCGGCTCCTCCTGGAGTTTCTCAACGAGAGCCAGGACGGCCGACGGTGTCTCGCGGTGTTCGGAGAGTTCCGGATGCAGTGGCAGTGAGGGGGTTTCGGGTCAGACGTCCTCCCCTACCGCCATGCAGGGATACTTCTCCCGGGGATACCTGCCCTGGATAGATTCGCGGACGAACTGTTCCCTCGATGCGGCCGCAAAGAGGCTATCGTAGACGCCTTTCGGAACACCGGCGTAGCGGTAGGCGTTACCACTCTCACAGACGACGAGGAGCGCCTTCGTTGTCGGGTCGTAGCCGACGGACCGTATGCCGCCTCCACGTCCGGCTGACTGTTGAGCCATACGAGCCGGGTGTGGTCGGCGGTGGTGATAGTGGTTGCGGCGGGGTGCCGGACCGGTCACCGGACCTTCTCGTAGGGATAGCGCAGCCTGATGAAGTCCCCGAAATATCGCCCTTTCGACCGGGCCTCAAGCATTCCTTCATAGACCGCGGGCGGAACACCGACGTAGTGATAGACCCCGCCGCTATGGAACTCAACCTCCAGGATCTCGTCTTCCGGGTCGTAGCCAACCGATTTGATGTTGGTGGACTCGACGGTCTGGCGTTGCATAGACGGGGGTAGAGGGGGCCGTGGGGGATAAGAGTTGCGGGAGAGTGAGTGCGACCCGGGAGAAGCGGGGCTACGGGGCGACGGAGATGAACCCGGTCTCGGGAGCCCGGTCATAGAGTGTCCTGTTGAACTTGTCCGGGTTGATATGGACCTGGCCCGTCCCGATCCGGGTCTCGAATTCGGACGAGACCCATTCCCTCATCTGGTCGGTGAGCGGGATGTTGGCACTGCTCGGTACGAGAGCGGTCTCGACGTAGAGGCCTATCTCTCCGTCGCCATTGAGGAGTTCACGGGGGACGCTTACGTACATACTCTCCCCCTGCATGGTGAGGAAGTGGCGGGCGCTCCTCGCCCCGAATACACCGTCGGTATCCCCGAGCAGCATGGCGTCGAGCCTCCCGTTGTAGAGGGAGTAGACGAAAGCCGACTCGAAAAGTCCGTCCGCGGCCTGATCGGTGTCGAAGAAGACCGTGGTTACCGCCCCGTCGTCCGGCTCCCGGCTGGTATAGGTAACCTTCACGAGGAGGGTCTCTCCCGCGTAGCCGGTCTCGACTGAGACGATATCGTCCCCGTCGTAGCCGAACCCGGCGGAGTCACCCGCCGGATCGGAGGAGAGGACCGGTCTCCCTGTGTACGCCAGGGGAGGCAGGACCCCGCCGGTCGCGGAATCGATCGCGCCGGCCCCCGCATCCGGGACCTGGTCCAGTCCTCCCAAGGAGGCCAGCTCATCGAGCGAGAAGGAATCGAGGACGATGCTTGCTCTCCCGTCGTCGTACCCGAGCAGCGAAAGCGGGATCCGGAAGAAGGCCTGGTTGCCGGCGACCAGGAAGACAGCGTCGTTGTACGGGGCCCCGAGAGGGACTCCCGCCGTCTCGCCGTAGCCCCCTTCCTCAAGCCCGGGGCCGGCCTTCTCCAGGCTCGCGCCGGTCCCGAGCAGGGGCCCGATCGTGTAGTCCAGTCGGTAGTCGATCCCGAACGACGGCGGCGCCTCTTCGGTGTTCATAAAGCCGGTGGCCAGGCTCTGGTCCGCGTCGAGGAGGATCCAGCCCTTCAGGTCCCCTCCCGGATAACTTCCGCTGCTCTCGACGGGGGCTGCGTAGGTTACCAGGAGGTCGAGCACGCCGTCGTGGACGTCCATATCGAGGTCCGTGACGTCTCCGGACGGCGCGTCACCCGCCCGGTCCTCGAACGTGCTGCTCGTCCGTGCGCCCCCTCCCGGGACCTGCACTTCGCCGCTCCCGGCGTTCATAACCCCGTAGTCGGGAGCCCGGTCAAAGGTGAGGGCCGCTGCCGTCCCGGTGTAGGCGACGGCAAAGAGATCCGGGTCGGCCTCGCCGACGGAATTTCCGAGGGGGATCGCGATCTCGACCCGGCTCCCGTTGCAGAAGAGGGTATCCTCGCTCACCGGCTCATCGTTTAAAGTCGCGGAGACGATGGGCTCGGCGTAGACGATCGACATGACGGAGAAGGCGTAGACGTAGTCCGCCCCGGTCCCTTCCCGGTAGCCCGTCGAAGGGTTCCGGTCGGCATCGACGAAGACCGCACCGCCGTAACTCCCCACGGGTTCCCTGGCGAGATCGATCCGGACGTACAGGATGCCCTCACGGAGATCGGAGGAGATGCCGGTGATGTCGGGGTCAGGGAAGTCTCCCACCGGATCGGCCACGCCGGCGGCAGAGGCAGAAGCCGCAACATGCGCGAACAGCAGCATCGGGAGCAGAAACAGCACGTATCTTCGCCTCTGGTTCGCCTGCATCATAATCCCTCACCCGGAGCCGCCGGGGTTGTACCGGATGTGCGGATAGAGGCCCGGGAGGGAGAAAAAAATACCTGAGGCGGGGTATCCGGCGGTTCTTCCGGATATGCCTTGTGAAGTCCGAAGGACGTAAAAGAGCCGGGTCCTTGCTTTTCAGGGAAGGTTCTTCCCCCGATCCCCTCCCCCCGGCACCTCCACCGGACGCCACAAGATCGAATGCCGCGTCCCGCCCTATAGCGGCACGGTGAAGGCCGCGAACGCCGCGAGTGCCGCGAGCGCGAGAAGTGCGAACATCCCGGCCGTCCAGACGAGCATGAAGAGGAGAACCGTCGCCAGACGGGCCTCCCGGAACGGGACGGTCCCCGCGTTCATCCTTCGCGCCGTGGCCCAGGCATCGTAAATCCCGAAGAGCCAGACGGCTACCCCGGGGATCAGCATCACGAGGAGCCCTGCAAGCACCCCGAAGAGTACCAGAACGCCCTTGCCCGTCTCTCCGTTGTAGACCTGCCCGAGCCCCGGAAAGAGGAGGGAGAGCCCCGCCGCAAAGGCCGGGTTCTTCTCCCCCATAACCGGAGTATCCGCCATCGTCCCCGGAGCGCCCGTTCCGGTGAATCCAATCGGTTCTCTCATGATTTCCGTACTTATACTGCTCTCCGGGTGAGGAAAGAGGTTCCGGCTCATCCGCATCACACCGCCGTCAGGCTCATAACCTCAGAAGTTATTCCTCGTTGAGGATACCCACATGGCACGAAGAGACGTAACCCCCGATGAAGCAAAGGCGATGGGCGAGCAGCTCGGCATCACCTGGAAGGAGTTCGATGTCGAGCAGTTCCGGCGCGGCATGGTCGTGGAACTCGAACACGGCCTCCATGACCCGGCGACGAACGTCACCGACGACGACCTCTTCCTGACGGCGAAGATAACGCTTGCGCACTTAAACGAGTTCCCGGACTACTACGACCGACTCGAGGAGATGGAGGAAGAGGCGGAGGCCTACTGGGCGGAGCGAAAGACGCAGGGCTGAGGAGGTCACCACCACGACAGCCCTGACGTGAGGGTCGATACCGCCGCAGGGGCGACCGGCAGGAAGAGAAGACCGACCAGCCAGACCGCGAGGAAGAGGAGGACAGCCGCAACGCTGCTCTCGCGGTACGGCACCGTGCCGCCGTTCATCCTCCGTGCGACGGCGTAGGCGTCGTAGGCACCGTAGAGCCAGATGGCCGCCCCGGCGGGAGCGAAGGAGAGGCCCCCGATCAGCGTCCCAACGAGGAACAGCACGCCCCGCAAGAACTGCCCGTTGTATGCCTGGCCGAGCCCGACGAAGACGAGCGAGAGGAGCGCGGAGAATCCAGGCTCTTTTGATTCAAGGGTAACCGAAGGGGTAATTCTGCAGGTCATAGGCACCGGCACCTGAAAGGGTACCGTGAGGAGAAATGCTTTGTGGGCGATGGGGGGCCAGCCGCGAGGCCGGGCCCGGGGAGGGCCCGGGCGGGGAGCGGGGGAGGTGCGCAACAACTATTGCCTGTCCATTGCAACCATACCGTATGGAACGGCGCTCGGAAAGAGAGTGGATCAAGATACGGCAGCGGCGGGTCATCGACGAAGCCGATTACTACGCCGATCGACTCTACGAGACCCAGCGGGCCGCAACCACCTACGCCCGGCAGCTGCAGGGCCGGGGAGATGAGGTTCTCGTCCTTCCGACCGTCCACGCGGGCGGGCACCGGGGTTACGCTGTCTTTGTCAGAAGATAAGAGTGCGTTTTTGCCGCGCAGGCAGCCGCCCGGCTGTCTGTCCGGTGGAGGGGGTAAGTCAGCAC
>JALNXI010000112.1 GCA_023230425.1 Methanoculleus sp.
GGCAGATCTAAATCTATTCTCGATGCCGCGTGGTACAAGGCCCGGGAGTTCATACGCTACAAAGCTGCGAATGCTGGTACGTATGTGCATCTGGTCGATCCGGCCTACACGACAGAGGACTGTTTCCTCTGCGGGCACCGCGAAAAGAAGGATCTCGCGCAGCGGACACACAGCTGCCCGGTCTGCGGCTATACCGTCCCGCGAGATCTGAACGCCGCGCAGAATATTCTCAAACGAGCAGCCGTAGGGTGGGGCACACCTGAATCTACGCTTGTGGAGATCTGAACCGCTACACCGCCAAGCCCGGCGGTGCAAGTTCCGGTCAGCGAAGCAAGAATCTCCCGGCTTTAGCCCGTGGAGAGTGTCAAAGGGCAGCCGTTCCCACCCCCGTTGCCGGAAGTGGCTGCGGTTGCGGCAGTCTCCCCGGGGTAGACGAAGGCCGGGCTACCGCGAAACTGTGTGTGCGGTCCGGGGCTGCCGGGGGCATGGTTCTCGGACGCTCACTACGCCTATAGATTATTGGTAATAAAATATAGCACTCAATAGTATAAAATTAGCAAAATTTATATGCGATCCCGGTTATGGGCATGCGAGGTGATCGAGATCTACCAGCAGAAGATGGCCACCGTATTGACCGTTGCCATTCAGGTCCTTGTCATTGCCGGGTTTGTTGCCTGCATCGTCGTCGGACCACAGGATCGGCCGTCTCCCATAGTTTCGCCGGATAACGAAACCCGGCATGTGGATTACCGGCCAGAGAGCACCTCGCCGGCTGCATACCCCATCGTCGGCTACCCGCTTGAGGGCAGGCCGGTGAGCATTCTGCCGGGCATCGGGGAGATTGGCCGCCCCGGAGAGAACACCATCTCTTTTTCGATGTAAGACCGCTCCCCTAACCCATCATGATCTGTACAGCTGTCGGATACCTGTTCATGATGGCGTACACAAGAGGTTTCGCTATCCAGAGCCGCCCGCCCTGCACCCTTCGGAGGGGGCTGATCTCCTGGAGGCTCTGGAGGGCCTGCACCGCAGCCTCATCCGCGAGGAAGAAACTGTCCGGGACCGAGGGGTCGAAGTAGAAGAGGATCGGAAGTCGAAGTCGCCTCTGCAGCTCCCCCGGGAGGGCCTGCTCCAGCCGGAGGAGGACATCCCGGTCGAACTCGTGCTCGCTCCCGCCCTTCGTGACGGACGATGGGTGTTCCTCTCGTAAGAGCCGGGAGAGGTGTTTGCGTTCCGTAACGACGCCGTCGTTGATCTTGCCGATCTCAAGCCGCATCCACCGTAAGAGGGTCGACTCGTCGCTTACTGATGGTCGGTCGGGCATGTACGCTCCAGGTGATGATCCGTCCCCGGGTCGGGTATGCAAGACCTGTCTCTGCCATGCGATATATACCTGGCCCCGGGAGGGCCAATCCTGGGCGGCAGGAATCCGAGCCAGGGTGATCCTCTTGTGCGGATCAAAAACCTCTCATTGTCCTGGCGAAAGTATATGTATCTCTACCCCTAATCCAGCGCCTTCTATGTGGTCATTCATGGGACGTGATTCAGCGTGGGACCGATACACCCGACAGCAGACCCGCTTCCGGAGGGTGCTACCCTGCGCCCTGCTGCTCGCCGGCATGGCAGTCCTCCTCACGGTTGTTCCGGCAGGCGCCACCGGCGCACCTGAGGAGGAGCTGAAGTATAACTCCGCCATCGCTGAGATTGTGGGGGAGGTTAATGAGTCCGAACTCCAGAACACGACATACGTTCTGCAGGGGATCCCGACCCGGGCATTCGGGTCGGATGGGAACCGGGAGGCGGGCGAATACCTTTATTCGAGGCTTGCCGGTATCCCCGGGCTCGAGGTGGAGTCCCAGGGAGGCGATCTCAACAACGTCATCGCCACACTTCCGGGGAGCGACAACACCTCTGATGGTGTCGTCATCGTGGGGGCGCACTACGACAGCACGTCGTCGGACCCCGCCCGGGCGCCCGGAGCTACCGATAACGGGTGCGGCGTCGCGATCGTCCTGGAACTCGCCCGGGTGATGAGCGGGCACTCGTTTAACCGGACGGTGCAGTTTGCGTTCTGGAACGCCGAAGAGGACGGTCAGTATGGCAGCACCGAGTATGCGGCGCGTGCGGCGGTCCCGGTAGCGCTCTACCTCAACTACGACTCGTCCTGCTACGACCTGGAGAACCGCTCCGTCCTCGATATCGTCTACGACGAGCGTTCCGCCGATATCGCGGCGCTCATGGCGGACCACAACACCCTCTACGCCACGAACTTCACCCTGACCCGGAACAGACATACCTGTCTATCGGACCATACACCCTTCCAGGCACGGGGATTCCCCGCCGTGGCGACGCATTCTGAGGATCACGGCCCCGCCCATACCCCCGACGACACCATCGAGCAGGTATCGTTCGATTACGCAACGAGGAACGCCCGGCTCGGCCTCTCGGTGCTCGCGAAGGTGGCCGGGCTCCGGGACGGCGGGGCAGGCATCGCCGTCCCGAAGGCCCCAGCAGCCGTGTTATAGCCCGCCCGGCACGCTTTGTGGATGGAGTCGCCCCACGTGGGGGAACAGCGCCCGGGGCCGGCAAGTCTGCTGCCGCCGTCCATGTGCGGATTCTGTAAATGATTATATGTTGACAAAAAGAAGTTTTAACTATATTTTTATTGGCCCGATCCACACTACACAATGCATGATCGGTTCAAGCGCGTATGCGGAGATAGACTGGAACGAAGTCTGGTGCTCCAGGATGGAGACGAGTACCGCCCTGAAACGGAACAAAGGGTGTTCGGACTTCTGGGACAATCGTGAACGGGTGAAAAAGCGCGCAACTCCCTCGGCTGGGGACGACTGCGAACGGGTCTGCTGGGTCACCTCCTCTCTTCCGGTCACCCCGGAGGCCCGCGTCCTCGACATCGGGGCCGGTGCCGGTGCGATCGCGATCCCCCTCTCTCTGCGGGTGGCAGCGGTCACCGCGGTCGAACCGGCGCGGGCGATGCGGGATATTATGGAGGAGGCCGTCAGGGAAGCGGGGATAGACAATATTACCGTCGTAGGCATGCACTGGGAGGAGATCGACCTGAAACGTGACCTCGAAGCGCCGTACGATATCGTCTTTGCGTCATTCTCTCTCGGCATGCCCAACCTGAAAGAGGCGATAGAGAAGATGAACGAAGTCTGCTCGGGGACTGTTGCCGTCTTCCATTTCGCCGGGCTGCCCTACTGGGAGCAGGTCATGCTCGAGATCTGGCCACGCCTTCATGGGGTGCCGTATTTGCCGGGGCCGAAGGCAGACGTCATCTTCAACCTCCTCTACCAGATGGGCATCTATCCTGATGTCTCGGTCTCCTCGTATGAGCACAAGCTCATGGTCTCTGATCTCGATGCCGGGGTGGATGCGCTCAGGGGGAGACTCCTCGTCGAGACCCCGGAGCAGGAGGATATCCTCAGGGAGTATCTTGCCGCCCGCCTTGTCCGGGAAGACGGTGGGCTGGTGCTCGGACATCGTGTGCACCGTGCCTGCCTCCGGTGGGAACCGCACCGTTCGGGAGGCGTATGATGAGCCACGTCAAAGATCGAGCCCCGATACGTGCCGCATATTATTCGCCTGGGCAGCTCCCGGCGCAGGCGGGATGAGCGTCGCCGATTCAGGGCCCGCGGACAGGGAGTCTGGTTGCCGGTGTTATTCATCGCGCAGGGCGGAACGGATGCGTTCCGGAGTCTGCCCATACCTTCCGGTCCGGCGATTGAGGCCTGCCATCGTTCCGGGTGAGGTCCGGAGCCCCTCTCAAGCGTCGAAAACCCGGCTCTTTGAGTATACTGGTGTGAAGAGGTGAGTACGCTTTTATATGGTCGAGACCAACGTTAAAAAAATATGAAAGATTCTGATATCCTGATGAACCCAAGCGATCTGGTCTGTTTTCTCAAGAAGGATCCGGCAGAGTTTACCAGGGAAGATATTATCAGGTTCTGTGAGGCGAACCGGATTGAGATGGTCAACTTCCGCTACGCCGCCGAGGATGGCAAGCTCAAGACCCTCAACTTCGTCATCTCCTCAAAAGAGCACCTCGACACCATCCTCTCGGATGGCGAACGTGTCGACGGCAGCAACCTCTTCTCGTTTATCGAGGCGGGGAGCAGCGACCTCTATGTAATCCCGCGCTACCGCACGGCCTTTGTGAATCCCTTCGCCGAGGTGCCGACGCTCGAGTTCCTCTGCTCGTTCTACGACAACGACGGCAAACCGCTGGAGAGCTCGCCTGAGTATGTGCTCCGCAAAGCAGACGAAGAGTTCACCCGCCGAACCGGTTGCACGTTCAAGACCCTCGGCGAGCTCGAGTACTACGTCATCAGCCCGCGGGATGATCTCTACCCCGGCCGCGACCAGAAGGGGTATCACTCGGCGGAACCCTTCGTCAAGTTCGCGGACCTGCGGGATGAGGCGATGCGTCTCGTCGCCCGGACCGGCGGCAGGATCAAGTATGGCCACTCGGAGGTCGGATGCTTCTGCAACGGCGACACCTACTACGAGCAGCACGAGATCGAGTTCCTGCCGATGCCGGTCGAGCAGGCGGTCGAGCAGGTGCTCATCGCCAAGTGGATCCTGCGGATGCTCGGCAACCGGTACGGCGTTGAGATCAGTTTCGCCCCGAAGATCACCGTCGGCAAGGCCGGGAGCGGCATGCACTTCCATATGCTCGCCGAGAAGGACGGTCGGAACCTGATGATCGAGGGCGGCAGACTGAGCCCGATGGCCCGGAAGATGATCGCTGGCATCCTCGACGCCTCCGACGCCCTGACCGCCTTCGGAAACAGCATCCCGACCTCCTACCTCCGTCTCGTCCCCCACCAGGAGGCGCCGACGACGATCTGCTGGGGCGACCGCAACCGCTCGGTCGTGGTCCGCGTGCCCCTCGGCTGGATCGGCGCGGACGGCATGACCCATGATGCCAATCCCTGTGAGGACCGCTGCCGGGAGGAACGGCCGTCGAAGCAGACGTTCGAGTACCGGGTCGCCGACGGTTCGGCCGACCCCTACCTGATCGTCGCCGGTCTCGTTGTTGCGTCGCTGCGCGGGATCGAGATGCCCGGTGTGCTTGACGCGGCCGAGCGGCTCTACGTCAGCGGAAACATCTTCCGGCCCGAGTTCAGGGAGCGCCTTGCAGAGTTCAGGCAGCTCCCCGCCTCCTGTGTCGAGTCGGCCGAGGCGCTCGAGGCGAAGCGGGAGATCTTCGAGGAGAACGGTGTCTTCCCGGCGGGGATGATCGAGAGTCGGATCTCCACCCTGAAGGCCTTCAACGACCGGGGGTTGAGCGAGAGACTCTACGGCAATAACGAAGCGATCCAGGAACTGGTTGAGCAGTTCCTCCATGTAGCGTGAGGACCGGTCTTCCCGGCTCCCAGAATACTTTTTTCAACGGCCGGCTTCGACCATATATTTCCTGTACACTCGGCGCCGGGACGATCCTGTATCGATAATACGCGGCACCCCCGGGTTGGGTGGGTGTGCGGAGTCCCTCTCACCGGGAGGCGTGGCATGGGCAAGTTATTATTAGGAGGGCATCCAGAGGAGGTGGCTCCCCGGCGTGGGACAGAGCCCCCGGCAGGCGGAGGAGGCAGCCTCTCACTATCCGTGGAGGTCGTGCAGAACCACGAGGGCCCGCGCACGTCCGGGTGACGGAGGAATGCGTATGAAAGGTGAAGCAGAAGAGAGGATGGCAGAAGGACCAGGACCGGTCACGTTTACGTGCTACCGTATTACACCGGGAGAGAGGGAGGGTGCCCCCGAGGAGGGTTTAAACACCTACAGCGTCGTGGTGCTGCTGCCCGACGGGGAGGTCAAACACCAGGTCGTCTGGGCCCGGGCTCCTGAGGATATCGGTGACGCGATCCGGGTCCCCCCCGGCTCAAGGGTGATCATGACCGAGATGAAGAGTGCTCTCGTCTGGGACAGCCAGGCGGTTCAGGCGGAAGAGGCGGCTGTGGAGGCCGCGCCGACCCCGTGACTTTTTTGGCGAACGGTCGTTGGTTTTCCGCCGGGGTCGGATGTTGCGGAGGGCGTGTTGCAGGGTGTCTTTGGACAACTCTGCAACGACGTGCCTAAAAGGATATTATGTCTTCTTGATACCGAGTATCATGGAGGCCACTCCAAGCAAGGAGACTCCGATGATTGCGAGTGTGACGATGTTGAAGTTATCGGATATGATAGGCAGATTCCCGAAGAAATATCCTGCCAGAATGAAACTTAAGACCCACAATATTCCTCCGAACACATTAAATATGATAAACCTGGAGTAGTCCATCCTTCCTGTTCCTGCCAGAAACGGTGCCAGGGTCCGGACGAATGGAATGAATCTGGCTATAACTATGGTCTTCCCACCATATTCCTTGAAGTATGATTCTGTTCGTTCGATATGGTGTCGTTTTATGAGAGGGATGCCTCTTGAAAGAAACCGGGTGCCAAACG
>JALNXI010000113.1 GCA_023230425.1 Methanoculleus sp.
ATATAGTCAGGTTCACGCTCACGGTTCACCCTGAAGGCGGCTTTGTCGCACCCGTGCAGATCAGGGTCTCCGCTACGGCGCTCGGGGGTGCATTCCGCAATAACCATGACCTCGGTACAGTCTCCCCGCCCTACCCGCCACTAACGTACAATATCACAACGCCCGACCTCCCACCGCTGGTCTCCACAGCGACCGTGGACGCCACAGTGACAGCGAGTGGGGGAGGTATTGTGCGGACGGAGCAGGTGCAGTTAGTCATCCGGCGATAGCGTTCCATCACACCGTGCCGGATAGCAGCCAGAGCAGTTCGTGCAGACGAACACCCGGGACGTTCGGATCACGTCCATGTCCCTGCACCCCCGGGTAGCCCACAGGGATCTCTCGAAATCGTTCCCGGATCCGCAAAAATTCCCGGAGCCGGAGAAGACGTTTGAACAACCCGCACGGCCGGTGGGGCAACCAGAGGAGCCGGACGACAGTATAAGAAATATAGAGATTCTTGAGTATCATGGGAGGCAATCATAACCCCCTCATTTCCACTGGAGGCTCAGGAAAAACCTCTGTAGAGCCCCAGAGCGCCCGGGAGACCGCCTTTATCGGCAACTCCCGATACCGGCAAATATCCTGCCTTCCCCCGAATGAACCGCAATTGAGCGATGCCGGGGGGACGAACCGCCACGGCTCAGGACGTTACGGGAATGAGAACAGGGAGCCTACCACAAAAACGCTGCAGGATACCGGTTCTGGCGCCAATGACGAAAAGCGGGGCGAGTGAGAGGAAATTTACAGCCGGGGAGAGGCGTTATCCCTCTCCCTCCACCACATCGAACCAGACAGGGTCGGGGCAGTCGGGCCGGCCACCATAGTTGATGGTGATCTCCTCGCCCCTCCGAATGGTACGGTGGGCATAGATGCGGATCTCGCCCTGGAGAACGTCGCAGACATGGTCCGCATTCGCGTGGTAGGAGTGGTTGTAGAGCGACCCGTAGCCCAGCGCCACGGCGGCCAGTTCCTGGCACTCTCCCCACGCAAAGTAGTAGTTAAAGAGGCGCGTCCGATCAAGGAGTCCCTGCTCATCCGCTCCGCCAAGCACGATCACCGGGCAGACCTCGATCAACTCACCGGCCGCAATCCCCCTGTGGGCGAATACTCCCCGGCCGCGATTATCCGTCGAACTGACGTATACGGTATCGGAAGGGTAGATGGCCCTGCTCGCCCTCATACCCTTCTCTTCAGTACTGTCCATCATGGTATCGCTGCATCTTCACACCTCTCGGTGCTCGAGCGCCGTCCCGGCGCACCGGGCCGCAGAGAGAGCGGCGAGGGGAATGCACTCCGGGACTGCAACGATGGGTGAATCATAATAGTGGTCTCTGGCCAGGCAAAAAGAATGCGGGGCCAGGGCCAGAGGCAGACAGAATTTCAGCCCAATCTTCCGGGAAAAACAGGCACGCAGCAGCCGGAGACTACCGCGCGGCGAGGGAGGTCACAGCCTCACTCCGGGAGTCGGTAGAGCGGGGAATGGACAAGCGAAAGAATGTTGTATTCGCACGACTCCACTGACTCATCAGGAGGAACAAACAATCGGAGACGTCATCGTAGCACACGACCTGGAGAAGCGGTTTGAGGGTCTCATCGCAGTCGACCGCATCACCTTCCAGGTCAGGGAAGGGGAAGTCTTCGGGTTTCTCGGGCCGAACGGGGCGGGAAAGACGACGACCATGAAGATGATCCAGTGCGTCTCCCCAAAGACCGGCGGCACCCTCGAGGTCCTCGACATGGATGTGGACACCCATCAGCGGGAGATTAAGGGCCGCCTCGGCGTGGTGCCCCAGGAGAACAACCTCGACCCGGATTTTTCAGCCTATCGAAACCTGTTGATCTATGCCCGCTACTTCGGCATCCCGAGACGGGAGGCAGAACAGCGGGCGGAAGAACTCCTCGCGTTCATGCAGCTCGAGGAGAAACGGGACGTGTTGATCGACAAACTCTCGGGCGGTATGAAACGGCGGCTGATCATCGCCCGAGCCCTGATCAACGCACCGGAACTGCTTATCCTCGACGAGCCCACCATCGGGCTCGACCCGCAGGCGCGGCACCTGATCTGGGAGAAACTCCGGAGTCTCCAGGCGGGAGGAAACACCCTCGTCCTCACCACGCACTACCTGGACGAAGCGGAACGCCTCTGCGACCGGCTGGTGATTATGGATCACGGGAAGATCCTCGTCGAGGGCGCCCCGGCGGATCTCATCCGGGAGCATGCCGGGAGTGATGTCGTCGAGGTTGAGCGGACACCTGAGGCGATCGCCCGCCTGACCGGGCTTGGCGTGACGTATGATGTCGCCGGTGATGCGCTCCAGGTCTTCACGAACCGTCCCCATGATGTGGCACGCGAACTGTTCGAGGTCTGCCGGCACGAGGCGGTGACGGTCCGCCCGGCGACCCTCGAGGACGTCTTTCTGCGGCTGACCGGCCGTAGACTGCGGGAGTGAGGAGAGGATGATCGATATCACCGGCAGGGTGCAAAGCGTCTGGCGAAGAAACTGGGACGCCTTCCTCAGGACCTACCGGGTAAACTTCATCCCGCCCTTCGTCGAGCCGGTCCTCTACCTCCTGGCCCTTGGGTTCGGCCTCGGAACATATATTGAGGCGGTCGACGGGATACCCTACCCCGTCTTCATCGCCCCGGCTCTCGTCTCGATATCGGTGATGTACTCATCCTTCTTTGAGTGCACCTACTCGTCGTTTGTCCGTATGTACTACCAGAAGACGTTCGATGCCATCATCGCAACGCCGGTCAGCATCGATGAGGTGATCGCCGGGGAGATGCTCTGGGGCGCCACCCGGGGGATGATCTACGCGACGCTGATGCTCCCGGTGCTCCTCCTCTTCGGCGTCGTGACTATGCCGTCGTCCCTGCTCCTCATCCCCTTCGCGTACCTCGCCGGCCTGCTTTTTGCAGGTATCGGTATGTGCTTCACGGCGATCACGCCGAGCATCGACGCGCTGAACTACCCTGCGTTCCTCTTCATCACCCCAATGTTCCTCTTCTCGGGGACGTTCTTCCCCCTCGACCTGCTTCCGCAACCGATCCAGTACTTCGCCCTCGCCGCCCTCCCGCTCACGCACGTCGTCAGCATCAACCGGGCAATCACGCTTTCAGCCTTCTCGCCGGCGAACCTCTTCAGCCTCGCCTGGATCGCGGTGGCGACCGTGTTCTTCTTTGTCCTCGCCATCAGGCTGATGAGAAGGCGACTTATCGCGTGACCGACAGGAATACGTTCCACAAGACAGGCTTTCAGGGAGCAGCGTCTGCCCCCCACTGCGTGGCCGGCTCAGGAACAGAAGGCGTGTACAGGGGGCGCTACGGGGTGGGGGATCCAGGGAACACACCTCACAGCGGGCGTGTTTATGTACGTGTAAAAAAGAGGGTTAGAATCGGGGTTTTCTATACTTTGGGAGGCAGTCACGGCAGTAGACAGGCCTGCCCTCAGTCGGCTTGAAAGGAACTTCGCACGCTTTGCCGCAGTCGGAACAGACTGCCTTATGGAACTCGCGGGGGCGGTCCTGGAACGAACGGGGACCCCTGCTCGGGTATCTCTCTTCCATGTGTTTCAACCATGCAGATAGTCTGCACATATATAATAACCTGCCCGCATATATAGATGCGCTTCACGGAACCCGGGCAGGTTCGGCTGTCCCGGTACACCCTGCTCACCCGTTCCCACTACCCCGGTGCGTGGCAAGGTTCCCCGGAGGAGAAAATCCCCAGTAATGCGGCCGTTTACTCCGATAGATAGGTAACTGTGACACAACGCTTTTATCGATACCATCCTACCGAATGATCATCCAACTATGGCACACGATAACCAATCTCTTTTGCAATCCGACAAAACACCGGTTCTACACCGGAGTTGGGACTAGGGGGTGCGGCTCAGCATGACCGACGAGATCCACACAGACGAACCCCCCGATAGCAGACGCAAAGGAAAACACCGGGACAGGCGGACGATCGGTCCGGTCCCGAACCTTGAAGAACATGTGAAATCCGACTGGTGGAGGGGCATTTTCAACCACCTGTACCTGAAGACCGACGGGGATGTTGTCGATGACCAGCAGATCACCGAGAGAGAGATCGACAGGATTGTTCAGGTCCTGCACCTCCAGGCCGACGAGAAGATCCTCGACCTCTGCTGCGGCCAGGGAAGGCACACCCTCGAACTCGTGCGCAGAGGCTACGATGCTGAAGGCCTTGACCAGTCACACTACCTGGTCCAGCGGGCCCGGTCGACCGCGAAGAAGGAGGGGCTCTCGGTCCGGTTCCGTGAGGGAGACGCGCGCCGGTTGCCGTATCGTACTGACACCTACGACGCCGTCCTCGTACTCGGGAACAGCTTCGGCTACTTTGACTCCGTCGAGGAAGACCTGCGGATCCTCATGGAACTCCGGCGCATCCTCAAACCCTGGGGGCGGGTGCTCCTGGATGTGGCCGACGGCGAGTACCTGAAAGAACACTTTCAGGCGAGGTCGTGGGAGTGGATCGACAAGGCGATGTTCGTCTGCCGGGAACGGTCCCTTTCGCTTGATTCGCAGCGCCTGATATCCCGGGAGGTGATCACCGACGTCGATAAGGGTGTCGTAGCCGACCAGTTCTACGCCGAACGCCTCTACACCCCCGAGGCGCTCCAGCGACTCCTTGAACGGGCGGGTTTCTCCGGCATCACCTTCCATGATATAGCCACGGAGTCACAGCGGAACCAGGATCTCGGCATGATGGAACGCCGCCACATCGTCACCGCGGTCCTCAAGAAGGAGTGGTCGACGGCAAAAGTAAGAGGGCAGGAGAGGGCAAAACACGTCGCGGTGATGCTCGGCGATCCGGCCAAGCCCGACGCCCTGAAGCCCTCCTGCGTCTTTGATGATGACGACTTCTACACCATCGACCAGATGAAGGTGGCACTCCGGGAACTGAAGGGTTACCGGTTCACCTTCCTGTGTAAGCATGACACGATGATCCAGGACCTCACAAAACTGAAGGGGAAGGTGGACTACGTCTTCAACCTCTGCGACGAGGGGTTCAACAACGATCCGAGAAAAGAACTCCATGTGCCGGCGCTAATGGATATACTCGATATACCGTATACAGGATCCGCGCCGCAATCGCTTGCGTTCTGCTACGACAAGTCGCTTGTGCGCGGCGTCGCGAAGGAGATGGGGATCCCTGTGCCGGACGCCTGCTTCATCACCCCCGGCGACCGCACTTATGACGTCGGGATGAGATTCCCGGTAATCGTCAAGCCAAACGCCGGTGACTCCTCATACGGCATCACGCAAAAGAGCATCGCCCATACCATCGAAGAGCTCTCCGACGTCATCAGTTCCCTGCGGATGACGCTCGGATACGATCGCTCGCTCCTTGTCGAGGAGTTTCTTCCCGGAAAAGATATCAGTGTCGGCATCATCGGGAACCCGTCGGGATACTGCACGGTGCTTCCCATCACCGAGGAGGACTACTCCGCGCTGCCTCCTGACCTCCCCCGGCTCTGTGGCTACGAAGCGAAGTGGCTCCCGGACTCGCCGTACTGGAAGATCGTATCACGGCCGGCAGATCTCCCCGAGGAGACCGAGAAGGTGGTCGTGCGGTGCTGCCTTGCCCTCTTCGAGCGCCTGGAGTGCCGCGACTACTGCCGGTTCGACTGGCGCCTGGATGAGCACGGGAACCCGAAGATCCTTGAGGTCAACCCGAACCCCGGCTGGTGCTGGGACGGCCACCTTGCGAAGATGGCGAGGTATGCGGGCCTCTCGTACCCCGAGATGCTCGGGCGGATCCTGAAGGCGGCGGAAGAGCGGTTCGGTATGGAACAGGAGACAGGTGCGCGCGAGGCCGGGAAGGAGTCTCTCCCGGCCGACTTCACCCGGCAGACGGCCTGACCCATCGCCTTTTTAGTGGAGCGGGAGTGGTCCTGCTCTGGCGAATGCACGTATTCCCAGGAAATTACCATCTTCCACAGGTGGCGTTACTGACTTTTCGAGGTATGCCCGGAAGGCCGAAGCACTCGCGAAGAGCAGCGACAATCATCCCTCCTCGCCTGCGACGACCGGGTAGTGCCCTACGAAACAACTGGTCATCTGAGATCCCATCCCGGTGTTCCCGCTTGCATGCAATCCGGGGCACGGCTTTCTCCTGGGTATCGCCATGACTGCCCCCGCCCCTTGAGGGGCGGGGGAGGAGCGCGAAGCGCGGGCGGGGTGGGGTTGATGACAGGCACGGATCTTTACGCGTTGGAGACAGGGGAGGGGAAGACCCACCCCCATGGCGATAGCCACCACGGTCCACAGCATGAGGACATGCTTGCGAGAAAAGGTCGAACTCAGGGACAGGCCGGGTCCGGCACCAATCTCGTCAGGGATGAACGACAGCCGGAAT
>JALNXI010000114.1 GCA_023230425.1 Methanoculleus sp.
CGGGCTCTGGTGAAGCCCTATTCTGGCTGTCATTCTTCCCTGACGAGATTGGTGCCGGACCTGGCCTGAAGTTCGACCTTTTTCTTCTCAAGCATGTCCTCATGCCGTGGACCGTGGTGACTATCGCCATGGGGGGGCTGACGGGGAGGGGAGTCCTTGTTGTCGAGGCGGACGGCGACGTATACCGCGATATCGTGACCGGGTGACGTCTCCGGTTCCCGCCCCTGGAGAGAGCGGCCGGGGCCGATCAACCCCCCATTATCCGGCACACCTGATTAAAATCTCTGGATAGTCAACTAAATTAGATTAATTGATTAACTCTCGATATAAAACTATCACATTTAATTATCTGAAGCCCGATACTTGAATTGAGAGTTATGCAAAGACGAACCCTATTTGCCGTTGCGGCCGTCATGGTCGCTTTCCTGCTCATCTGCGGCTGTACCGGGACGACAACCGGCCCGGACCCTGTCAGCGCGGAGAAACAGCAGCTGCGTATCGCTACGACGACGAGTCTCGATGACACCAAGCTCCTTGAGCGCCTCAGCACGATCTTTGAGGAGCAGTACAACGCCGAGGTGCTGGTCATCTCTGCCGGAACCGGTAAGGCGCTCGAGTACGGGCAGCGGGGCGACGTGGACGTCCTGATGGTGCACGACCGTGCGCGTGAAGATACCTTCATCGCCGACGGCTACGGAACCAACCGGCGTGTGTTTGCCTACAACTACTTCGTCCTCGTCGGACCCGAGTCCGACCCGGCAGGCATCAAGGGCATGGAGCCCAAGCAGGCGTTTGCCGCCATCAGAGAGAAGGGAATGGCCGGCGAGTCCGGTGTGACCTTCGTCTCGCGTGGTGACGCCTCGGGCACGCACTCCAAGGAGAAGGCCATCTGGAAGGCAGCCGGACTCAACTACTCTGCGGACGTGCAGGGCTCCGGCGACTGGTATCTTGAGGCCGGGAAGGGCATGGGCGCGACCCTCACGATGACGAACGAGAAGCAGGCCTACACCCTCTCCGACATCGGCACCTACCTTGCCTACAAGGGCGACCTCGAGCTCGTGACGCTCGTGGATGAGGGCGACACCCTGCTCAACGTCTACTGTGCCATGCAGATCAACCCCGAGAAGTACCCCGACATCAACAGCACCGTCGCGAAAGACTGGATCAACTTCATGATCTCCGACGATGTCCAGAAGGAGATCGCCTCTTTCGGTGTCGACAAGTACGGCCAGCCGCTCTTCTACGCCGCCCAGAACGACTGGGAGAAGATCGGCGTGACAGAGGCTGAAGTGACGGACCCCGTTCTGTGATCCGGCCGACGAGCCCTGATCCCAACCCCTTTTTTGCCTCCGGCGAACCACGATAAGAGGAGAGCATGTACGAGATCATCGAGGGATTCCTGGAGGCGGCGAGACTCATCGTCACGCTCGACCCCGACGTGATGGCCATCGCCGCGAGGAGCATCATCGTCTCATTCACCGCAACGATCTCTGCCACCCTGATCGCCGTCCCGCTCGGCACAACAATCAACTTCGGCACGTTCCGCGGAAAGAAGAGCCTCATCAACCTGATCCAGACCCTCTACGCGCTCCCCACCGTTGTCGTCGGGCTCCTTATATTCCTGCTCATATCCCGTGTCGGGCCGTTTGGGTCCTTGCGGCTGCTCTTCACCCCGACCGCCATGATCATCGCGCAGACGGTGCTCATCCTCCCGATCATGACCGGCCTGACGATCTCGGCACTCTCGGGAGTCGATCCGGTCATCAGGGATACCCTCTACTCGCTCGGGGCGACACGTCTCCAGTTCCTCACAAACATCATGAAGGAAGCCCGGTTTGCGATCCTCGCGGCCGTCGCGGTCGGGTTTGGGCGAGCGATATCTGAAGTCGGAGCGGCAATTCTCGTCGGCGGCAACATCATGGCGTCGTCCTTCATGAGTTCAACCCGGGTGTTGACGACGGCGATATCGCTTGAGACATCGATGGGCAACATTCCCCAGTCCATCGCGCTCGGGATCGTCCTTCTCGTCATCGCTCTCGGCGTCAATCTTGCCATAACCACGGTGCAGCACCGGTGATACCATGATTGAACTTGTAAACGTCTCAAAACGGTTCGGTGACACGGCGGTGCTCGGCGGCGTCACCGGGCGGATTGAACGGGGAGAGATATTCGCCATCATGGGACCGAGCGGTGTCGGGAAATCGACCCTGTTACGGCTCATCGGTCTCCTCGACACACCGACGGGAGGAGAGATCCGGATCGGCGGCACGGATATCCACGCGAAGAACGGGCAGAGCCTCCGGATCCGCCGGATGATGGGGATGGTCTTCCAGAAGCCCGCCGTCTTCAACTCAACCGTCTCTGAGAACATAGCCGTCGGCCTGCGGTTCCGGGGAGCGAGCGAGGCGGTGATCCGTAAGAAGACCGAGGATGCCCTCGAGGTGGTCGGCCTCTCCGGCTACGGAGAGCGGAGAGCGCGGACGCTCTCGGGGGGAGAGATGCAGCGGGTGGCTCTTGCACGGGCGATGGTGATCGAGCCGGAGATCCTCTTAATGGACGAGCCGACCGCGAACCTCGACCCGGTCTCGGTGGAGATGATTGAGGAACTGGCCCGCCGCATCAACCGCGACCTCGGCACGACGATCGTGCTCTCGACCCACGACATGTACCAGGGGCAGCGACTCGCTCACCGGATCAGCGTGCTGATGAACGGGGGGTTTGCGCAGGTGGGAACCCCGAGAGAGGTCTTCACCCTGCCCGCGAGCCGGGACGTCGCCCGGTTCATCGGCATTGAGAACATCATCAGGGGGGTGGTTACGGCCGGCGGGAACGGCACCTCCGCCATCGATGTCGGCGGCACCCTGGTCCGGGCGCGATCGCCGTTCGGAGAGGGGGAAGCGGTCTGTCTCTGCATCCGGTCGGAGGATATGCGGATCGTCCCGGCGGTCGGGGGGAAGGCCGTCCTCAGCGGGAACTCCCTCCCCGGCACCGTGGCCTCTATCGTGCCGCGCGGCCCGTTCAGCAAGGTGACGGTCGACTGCGGGTTTCTGCTCTCGTCCGTCCTCTCCTGGAAGGCGGTGGACGCCCTCGGTATCCGGGAGGGGAGCCGCGTCGTGGTCTCGTTCGCAGCCGAGTCGGTCCACGTCGTCAGGGCGGCGCAGGGTTGAAGCCCGGTCCTCTTACTCTCGCATCGCAAGGTGCTGCAGAATCTGCGCCCCAGATCCCGGGACTCTCTCCGCGCGGTTCCCCGCCACGCCCTTAAATATCCGCACGGCCCACCATTTCTACAATGGAACTGACAGTCCTTGCGAGCGGGAGCAAAGGAAACTGCACCTATCTGCGAGGCGAGCGGGGTGCGCTGCTCATCGACGCGGGGCTCTCCGCCCGCGAGACCCTCCGCCGCCTCGGAGCCGCCGGCGGGGATGCAACGCTCATCGAGGGGATTCTCGTCACTCATGAGCATATCGACCATATCCGGGGGGCCGACGTCCTGGCACGGAGACTTCACGTGCCTATCTACGCGACCGGCGGCACACTTGAAGCGTTCTCAGAGAAATGCGGCCCGACGTCGGCAGATATCCGGCGGTGCAGGTATGATGAGCCGTTCTCTGTGGGCGACTTCTCGGTCGAGCCCTTCGCCGCCTCCCATGACGCACGGGAGCCCTGCGGGTTCTGTGTCGCCGAAGGCGACCTCCGCATCGGGTGCTGCACCGATACCGGCACCGTCACCACTCCCATCTTCGACCGGCTCGCATCCTGCGACGCCGTCCTCCTGGAGAGCAATCACTGTCCCGATATGCTCGAGAACGGCCCGTACCCTGCATACCTGAAGAGCCGGATACGGTCAAAACGCGGGCATCTCTCAAACCCGGATGCCGCCCGATGCCTGCAGAGGCTTGCCGATCACATCCAGATGGCGATGCTTGCCCACGTAAGCGAGATCAACAACACGCCGGAGAAGGTGCTCCTCTCCGCGCTCGAAGGGCTCGGGTTCTACTCCGATCAGGTCGCGGTCACCGTGGCGCCTCAGGACCCGGGCCCGGTGCACCCGGAGTCCTACGGCTTTCGGCTCTGACCGCCCGCCCATCCTTACCGCTTCTGAATCGTGCAGATCATACCGACCACGGTACCCGCGGCATCGATGATCGGGTCGGCGGAGATGCAGACCGGCTGCCGTGAACCGTCGTTTCTCACGAGCGTCGCTCCCTCGACGCAATCTGCAGACCTGCCCCGCCCCAGCACTTCCTCTGAGAGAAGTTCCCGTGCATCATCGCCCAGAAAGAGGGACCATATCGGTTTTTCGGCCAGTTTCTCTCCCACGTAGCCGGTCAGGCGCTCGGCTGCCTGGCTGACGATGATGATCGTCCCGGAAGCATCGGTGGTGATCCTTGCCACCTCGGCTTCAGCCACTCCCAGGGTGCCCTGCTCGATCGATGAGTCCAGCCACTCTTCTGCGGCCCTCCGCTCAGTCGTCTCGATGCAGTAGAGGAGGTGTTCGAGCCGCTGATTCGCACGTTCAAGTTCTCTCGTCCGCTCGGCAACGAGGTCTTCCAGGTGCTCGCGGTGCCGATGCAGTTCCTGCTCCGCCTCCTTCCGCTCTGTGATCTCCCTGATGACAGCCATCAGGCGCATCCCATACAGCGGCATAACCCGGGCTTCGTAGTGCCGGAGCGCTCCGGCTTCTGTGTGGCTGAACTCCAGGGGTGCAGCAGGCGCATCCGTCCGGACAGCCTGTTGCAGCGTATCCAAAAGCGCCTCTCCGACGTCTCCGGGGAACACGTCCTGCACCCGCCGCCCGAGCAGGGCCCGGGAGACGAGCGGCACCTTCGCCAGCCTGCCGGCCCTGAAGTCGAGGATCGTGCCGTCCGTGTTCAGTTGAAGGAAAAGGTCGGGAAAGGCTTCGATCACCGCGGTCAGTTCGGATGTGGTCTGCCTGAGGTGCTCCTCGGTCAGAACCTCTTCGGTAACGTCCCGGACGACAAGCAGGGTGCAACCATCCCAGACCGGCGCCCGCCGGAACTCGAGATCGCGCACCGTCCCATCCCGGCGGACAACACTGGCGACCAGGGCGTTCCGGTCGCCCTGGAAGAGTTCCTGCCCCATATCCTGGACGTTCCGCCGGTATGCCGGGTTCGGGTGGGCACGCTCGAACCACGCAGAGAGCGTCGGGACATCCTCCCGGGTATACCCGGTGATCCTGGTAAACGCCGGGTTCAGGTACCGACACCCGCCCTCACCGTCCACCAGAACGAGACCGTCCGGCACCTCACGGAGGATCGAGAGATACGCACCCAGGAGAGGGTGCGGCGATTCACGGGGTCCCCGGAGACCGTCGGCACCGGGTGCTCCCCTGCCGGTACCTGGAATAGTATTTTTTCCCGTCATTGTAACCGATCCTCCCCGGTACATTCGTGTATTCGGGCTCGTAAATGCCGTCTGTAGAAAGTCTTACTTATTGGTATGGATAAACTAATCGTTATGATTCTCCCCCTCATACCCGGGATCGGTCCATTTAGCGAATTATCCAGAGGGCTAACGGAGATCCGCCATCTATAGGAGACACCCGCCAATACAGGAAAGACACGCTGAACTGCGCATCACCAGGCCCGGGGGTCTTTCCGTTGCGAGGTCGTCACTTCCCGATCTTCAGGATGTGCGTACAGTACTGGTCGACGCTGGTGAAAAAAGCAGATCTCGCCCGTTTCGCCCGGTCTTCATCGCCTTCGATGAAGTCCCGGAGGATGTACTCCAGTACCGTGATGTAGTAATCCCACCCTGACGAGGCCTTCTTTGCCTCCCCGAAACAGAGGTAACTCTCGGTCTTACGGTTGCACATGACCTCGAGCACGGTGTCCAGCATCAGGAGCAGGTGCCGGGGGAACTGCTTCAGGAGCGCGAGCTTCCGGAAACTGGCATAAGATCCCGGCTGTGACCCGAGAATCGCGAGTTTCAGCCCGAAGTAGATCGGCTCATGGTCATCAGGATACTGCTGCATCATCTGCTTGACGACGGCAGCGGCGCTGCTCCCGTTGCGCTGCTCCACATGGGCGTTAAACGCCTCGACCAGGAAGTGCTTATTATCCGGGAACCGCTCCGTGGCCAGGTCAAGGAGGTGCCGGCGGCGTTCGATGTCCCCCTCGTGTCTTGCCCGCACAACCCCGATATGGTAGAGCTCCGGTTCGCTCGGGAACCAGGTGAACGCCAGGTCCAGCATGAACCAGAAGATCAGGTTCAGCCGGGCATCCCTGCGGTCGAAGACCCTGAGTCGGTTGAGCGGGGCGCGTGACCGGGAGAGATTCAGCATCTCCTCACGGGCACGGAGTTCCCCGTCGTTGGGGCGAAGACCCTGCTTCCCGCTGGTTGCCAGGGAGAGAGCGTAGTAACAGTAGGCGATTGCGGCGCCGACC
>JALNXI010000115.1 GCA_023230425.1 Methanoculleus sp.
GCGTGCCTGCTGATCGTTAAAGAAGTGCACCCCTTTCCGGCGATAGAGGAGGTAGTAGAGTTTGAACGGCAGGGCGCCGGCGATCATGACCGGGACGATGAGGACCTCAAGAAGCGGGTTTCTGTAGAAGGGAATCCCTCCCGAGTGGGGGGAGAACCCGCCGGTGGAGATTGCCGCAAGGGCGATATTCACCGCGTCCCAGAGGGGGACCCCTGATACGAGGATCAGCACGACCGACGCGAAGGTCAGCATCAGGTAAATCTTCCACATCTCAAAGCCCGTTGCGACAACACTCGGCATCAACGCCTCCGAGCGCCCCTCCGACCGGTAGAGACGAAACTGGGTCAGTCCGGTCCTCGATGCCATAGCAATGGTGAAGGCGACGATACCGAGGCCGCCGAGCCACTGCATCAGCGACCGCCAGAAAATGAGCGTCCGGGGCAGATCATCGACCGACCGCATCATGGTCAGGCCGGTATCGGTCCACCCCGACATCGCCTCAAAGACACCGTCGAGGTACGGGACACCAATCCCGAGGCTGAACGGCAGGGCGCTCACCAGCGCCATGGTGAGCCAGATCAGGGCGACGGCCATGAGGGCGGCGGAGAGGGGGGCCTCCCGCTCCTGCCGGGGAACCCGGGCAAGAAGCGTCCCGAGAAGAAAGAGAGTGACGGGAACGGAGGCCATGGGCAGGATCATCTCCCACTCCTGATAGATCACCGCCACGACAAGCGGCACCGCCGTGCCGATGCTTATGTACCGGAATATACTGCCGATGTCGGGTGCGATGATCGAGAACTGCTCGATCCTAGCCATCGATACACGTTCTGCGGGCGCTCTTATCTACTTTCTCCTGCGGTCGTTCGACTCCCTGAGCGCCGGAGAACGCCTACTTATCACCTGCGGCCGCACCCGCACCCGCCGTTCCCCGCAGACGCTCCCTCCTCCCCTGCCGCACCCGGAGCGCTCTCGATGGCGATGCGCCGGTTGATGATCCGCCAGGCAAGGATGAGCTGGGCTATACCCCCGGCCGTCAGGTAAGCACCGTTCTGGACGAGGTCAATTGGCTGCACCTGCGTCTGGATCTCGATATTCCTCTCCAGTTTTCTCGCTACGGCGTAGTTTAACTCCCCGTCGAACGTGAGTGCTCCCATCGGCCTCCCCCCGACGTCTTCGGTGGTGAACTCAACCATGAAGTCCCGTTGCGAGAGGGAGAGGATCGGGAAGAGGTCGATGGAGAGGTCGACGTTCTTGATGCTCCTGTCGATCTCATTCTGGCAGAGGGTGACGTGGTAGACATTCCGGTCCTCGCTTGCCTCCTGGCCGTACTTCGAGAAGGCGATCCTGATGACCGCATCTGCAAACCGGCACTGCGGCTCGACGTACCGCTCGTAGTCGGGCTTACGCTCTGCCATCTCCCTGATGACCGACTCCGGCGAATAGCCGCGTTGTTCCACGTCGCGCTTTATCTTCCAGGCACGCTTGACATCGGGGTCCGGGTCCACGTAGAGTTTGAAGTCGATCAGGTCCCGCATCTTTTTGGTGACGAAGGGGTGCAGTCCCTCGAGGATCAGGATCTTTGTGGGTTTGAAGGGCACCGGCGGGTCGAATGTACCGCTGTCATGATTGTAGACCGGTTTTGCGATCGACCTTCCCGCTTTGAGGTCCAGGAGGTGCTCTTCGAGCAGGTCAAACCGGTTTGCCTCGGGAACGAGCGGGGTGATCCCGAGTTCCTTGCGCTCCTGGCGGTCATACCTGTGGTAATCGTCGATAGTGATGGTGGAGACGAGATCCTTTCCGAAGATCGCCCGGATAGCCCGGGTGAAGGTGGTCTTTCCGCTCCCGCTGTCTCCTGCTACGCCGATGATAAAGACGTAGGGTGACTCTGCAATGACTCTCTTGAAATCAGATGGAGGCATAACTCAACTCAAGATTTGGTCGGTATTCTATACTGTTAAGATTTCGGTTCCGGGTGGGATGGGTTTGATCCGGACTGGAAAAGAGGGAGGGGGGAGAGGCTCTCCCCTCCTGCCGGATGCCTCAGGGCCGGATGATCCCCGCTTCTTCATGTTTCTTCTGGATATCGTCGGCGAGCCGGTCCAGCGCCGTGAAGTCTACCTCCTTCGGGTAGCCCCTGACGTAGACTGGTTCGAGGAACTCGACCTTGAGCCGGCCGAGCATATCCTTCAGGGTATCGACGGTCTTCCCACCCCAGCCGTAGGACCCGATCACCGTCGCGTAACGGGCCTTTGGACGGAGGAGGTTTGCGAGGTACACGGCGTAAACCACCTGCGGGTGGGGGCCGAAGATGAGCGTCGGCGACCCTATCACGACTGTCGCAGCATCCACGAGGGCCTTTGCAAGGTCGCCTGTATCGGTCTTCGTCAGGTTGAACGGCTGCACCGGAATCCCTCGCTGCATCAGGGCACCAACGAGGTGGTCGACCATCGCCTGGGTGCTTCCGTGCATGGAGACGAAAGGAAGCACCACCACGTTCTTCACGGCATCGCCCGTCCAGTCCCGGTATGCGTCCATGATGAACGCCGGTCTGTCGTAGACCGGGCCGTGGCTCGGGGCGATTATATCGATATCGCGTGATGCCAGTTTCTCAAGGTGTCCCTTGATGCTGGCGCGAAACGGCATCATGATCTCGGCGTAGTAGCGTTTTGCGGACTCGTAGATCACGCCCTCGTCGGGGACGTAGAGGGAACTCGTCGCGTAGTGCGAGCCGAAGAGGTCGCAGGGGAAGAGGACCCGGTCTTCCCGGAGGTAGGTCAGCATCGTCTCCGGCCAGTGAACCCAGGGGGCGATGATGAACTCGAGAGTTTTGCCTCCCAGGGGGAGCGTATCCCCGTCGCCGATGACGATGACCTGGTCCTCAGGTATGTGGAGGAGGTCGACCAGGAAGTCCCGGCATTTCTGGTTCGTCACCACCTTCGCTCCCCGGAACCGGTCGAGCATTGCAGGTATCGAGCCTGAATGGTCCTGCTCGGCATGGCTCGCGACGATGTAATCGATGCTCCCGACGCCGAGCCGGTCCAGGTTCCCCGTAAGGTCCCGGGTCTTCGCCGGATCGACGGTGTCGATCAGTGCCGTCTTCTCGCTGCCCCGCACCAGGTAACTGTTGTAGGTGGTGCCGTCGGGAAGGGGGATCAGTTCGTCGAAGAGCCGGCGGTCCCAGTCGATGGCCCCGACGGCGAAGACGCCCGACACAATCTCACGCGGGATCATGCCCTGCCGCCCCCCTTTGATCTATTCCGGTTGTTATACGGTGTGTGCATACGTTCCGACATTTTTCACGCTCCGTAGACTGCAACCGGCCGGCATCATCCTGCCACGCCGGTCGATGAACGTGTATCCGGCCCGGAGACTGATAACGGTTTCGCCATGCGTCCACGCTACCCTCCTCCCGGAGCGCCCCCGGAGGGGAGAGTGGTCTGCCTGCCCTTCCCGCCATCCTCGCTTCCCTCTCTCCGGACGGCGTTTGCGAAGAGGTGAGCCTGCCGGGTCGGCTCCGGGAGCCGGTATCCCCGGGCGGTTGCGAGGACGAGGTCGACTGCGGGCATGAGGGCAATCCGGTGCCCCACGGAGACGTAGACCGGCTTCGTCCTCTCTTTCGTCCGCACCGCCATCCCTATCGTCTCGCCGTCGCGGAGTACCGGGCTCGCCGAACCTCTGGCGGCCCCTGGCTCCGTCGCCGTGCCGACGAGGAGGCTCTTTGCGACCCCGACGGTGGGCCGGTCGAGCAGGACGCCCATGTGGCTTGCGATGCCGAGACCCCGGGGATGGGCGATCCCCTGCCCGTCGAAGAAGATGATATCCGGCTCAGACCGCAGCCTTCGGAACGCCTCGAGGAGGGCGGGGCCTTCCCGGAAGGTCAGGAGGCCGGGAATGTAGGGAAACGACGTCTCCGCGGAGGCAGAGGCCCGCTCAACGACGGTGAGGTCGGGATACCGGAGGGCGACGACGACCGCATAGATCTCGTTCGAGCCCTTCGCGTAGGAGGCGTCGGCGCCGGCCACAAGGGAGACCTTTCCCATATCGCCGGAGAGGCGGACCCGGGTCCGGAGCACCTCCTGGAGGCGGGCGGCTTCGGCAGGCGTCAGGTCGAATGAGGGGGTCTCTCTGATCTTCATGGTCATCTCCCGGTCATGGAACCGTCCGGACCCGGATAGAACTATTGTCATATACCGGGTTGAGTGCGGCATCCCGTGGGGTCGGGACCTATGGGCAGGAGGATCAACTCCGGCATATATTGTTCTTCCTGCTCGCGCTTCCCGGCGCACCGATGGTGCCTTGTCTTTGTAAGACCTGCCCCTCCTCCATCATGTATACGTTGCCGCCCCGGGGATCGGGGAGCTTTTATATGCATTGAGAGGGGGTACGCCCGGAGAGTCACCTCTGGAGGGTGAGCGGTATGGTGCGATGGGTGTGCAGTGTCTGTGATTATGAGTACAACGAAGAGGCGGGAGACGCCGCCGCCGGCATACCTCCGGGAACGCTGTTTGAAGACCTCCCCGACGACTGGCGGTGCCCCGGCTGCAGGGTCGGAAAGGAAGCGTTTGTGCGAGCTAGCGAAGAGGGGGAGGTGGAGAAAAATGGAGAAGACTACCTTTGAAGGGTCCGCCACGACCGTGGCCGACGTGCTGGTCTCGGAACTGGCGGCATGGGGGATCACCCTGTATTTCGGTATCCCCGGAGCGTCGTCGCTCCCGCTCGTGGACGCGGTCAGGAGAAACCCGAACGCCCGGTACATCGTCGTCCGGCACGAGCAGACCGCGGCGCTGGCGGCGTCCGCCTACAACAAGTTCACGGGAAATATAGCGGTCTGCCTGACCATCGCCGGGCCGGGAGCGACGAATCTCGCCACCGGGCTCTATGACGCGAAGGAGGACCGGGCAAGCGTGCTCGCGCTCAACGGGCAGGTGAAGATGCAGTACGCCGGGCCCGGCGGCATCCAGGAGATCGACCAGGACGCGTTCTTCCGGCCCGTCACGGTCTTCAACAACACCGTCGCGGACCCGGCGACGGCGGTCAAACTCCTCACCCGGGCGCTGCGCTACGCCATCGTTGCCCACGGCGTCGCCCAGCTCTCTCTCCCGAACGACGTCCAGGCCGCACCGCTTGAGCCTGCCTACTGCGAGCGCGAGACCTGCCTCCCGGAGGTCAGGGTTGCGCCGACCGATGAGGCCGTCAGGGCGGCGGCGGAGGCGATCGACGGTGCCGAGCGCCCGGTCATCCTCGCGGGTTTCGGGGCCATGAAGGCGGCCGGAGCAGTCCTTGACCTGGCAAAGACGATCCAGGCGCCGATCGTCACCACCTTCCGGGCGAAGGGTATCCTCCCCGATGAGAACGAATGGGTCGCCGGACTACACGGGCAGCTCGGGACGCCGCACGCCCTGACACTCGTCCTGAAGTCGGACCTTGTGATCGCCTGCGGTGCAAGTTTCTCCGACCTCACCGGGATTCCCGGGGGTAAGCGAGCCGTCCATATCGACATAGACCCGCTCCAGCTCGGGAAACACCCGCTCGCGGCAGGGGTCTGGGGTGACTGCGCCATCGCCCTGCCCCGGATTCGTGAGCAGGTCCGGGCGCGGGAGGACCCGGGCGTCAGGCAGTGGCTCGCGGAGAAAAAGCGGGAGTGGCTCGACCGGCTTGACCGGGAGGCCGACCCGGAGGCCGTCCCCATTCGCCCACCCTACATCATGAAGATCCTCTCCGAGGTCCTGCCGGAGGATGCGGTCATATCACTCGATGTCGGGGATAACCAGTGGTGGTTTGGGCGGAACTTCCGGATGAAGCGGCAGCGGTTTGCCATGTCAGGGTACCTCGGGACGATGGGATTCGGGCTTCCCGGGGCGATTGCGGCCAAACTCGCCTATCCGGAGAAGACCGTCGTCTGCATCACCGGGGACGGCGGGTTCTCCATGGTCATGGCTGACTTTGTCACGGCGGTCAAGTACGATCTTCCCATCGTCGTGGTGGTCCTGAACAACCACGAACTTGCCATGATCCGGGAGGAGCAGCGGGAGGCGGATTACCCGCCGTACGGCACTGACCTCACGAACCCCGACTTTGCCGCCTTTGCCGGGGCCTCGGGCGGCGCTGGTATACGGGTGACCCGGCCGCAGGACCTTGCCGGTGCAGTCGAAGAAGCCCTGAAGATGGACCGGCCCGTCGTCATCGATATCGAGACCGACCCGGAGCGGTTCCGGCAAAAAACTACATGATGCCCTTTGGGCCACAAGCATACCCCATTAAAATAGTTTGGTGGCCATTTTTCATGGGGTAGTGAAGGCTGACCCCTTTTTGGGACCCGATCC
>JALNXI010000116.1 GCA_023230425.1 Methanoculleus sp.
CCTCGACTCCACCCTGGAGTTCTTCTGCAACGCCGGGGTCGAATATGCCATACTTGAAGGGTTCAAGACCCGGTTGTTCCCAAGGGTAGTGATAGGCGACCTCGAAAGCGAGAACGTCATTCTCCGGAACCCCGCGGTCGATGAGGTGCTCGCCGCACTTCCGGAGTTCGAGGACTACTACACCGTCGAGGGGCTGGTCCGGGAACTGAGGCGCGAGTGCGGCGTCTCGCATGCCGGGGCCGTCCTCACGTTCAGCGGGCTTGTCAGGGAATGGACCGGGACCGAACGGACCGAATACCTGGAGTTCGACGAGACCGTCGACGCCCTGACGGAGAGCATCAGGAGAGATATGGAAGCAGTCCCCGGGATCATCGGCGCACGGTTCTACCACCGGAAAGGGCGGCTCTATGCCGGAGAAGATATAACCTACATTGCTATACTGGCAGAGCACCGCGAGGAGGCGTTCGCCGCCGCCAGCAGCGCTATCGATAGGCTGAAACAGGAACTACACGACGTGGAGAAGTGACGGAGATGCGAAACGGAAAACGGATGTTTGGGACAAACGGCGTGCGGGGCGTGATCGGGGAGGAGATGACACCTACCCTCGTCCTCAAGATAGGCGCCGCGCTCGGATCGATGAGGAAAGGCACCATAGCCGTCGGCAGGGACACAAGGACATCCGGCGAAGCCCTGGCCCACGCCCTCAAGGCCGGGCTCCTCATGACCGGGTGCGACGTGGTGGACATGGGCATTCTCCCCACACCGGCCCTGCAGTATATCATCAAGACCAACCAGTTTGACGGCGGCGCGATGATCACCGCGTCCCACAACCCACCCGAGTATAACGGCGTGAAGATCATCGAGGCCGACGGCACCGAGATGTCCGATGACGAGATCATCCGGCTCGAAGACCGGTTCTTCGCCGGTGAGTTTAACGCGGTCTCATGGGAAGATGTCGGCGCGGAGACCGCCGCACCCGACCGGATCGAGGAGTACATCAGGACCGTCGTGGGGCACTTCCCGGCAGGCATCGGGGAGGGAATGACCGTCGTCGTCGACCCCGGTTCCGGCCCCGCGGCGCTCACGACCCCGATCATCCTTGAGCGGATGGGATGCCGGGTCCATACCATCAACGCCCGGCTCGACGGCACCTTCCCGGGCCGGATGCCCGAACCGACCCCAGAGGGGCTGCAGCCCCTCTCAGAGATGGTCGTCGCCACGGGTGCCGACTTCGGTGTGGCACACGACGGCGACGCTGACCGGGCGGTCTTCGTTGATAACAAGGGATGCTATATAGGAGAGAACTACGCGTTCGGGCTGGTCGAGGACTACGTCTGCGGCAGGAACAGCGGCGGGCTCGTCGTCACCCCGGTCGCCACCTCCCGGTTGATCCGGGACATAGCAGAGAAACATGGGTGTACCGTCGACTACACCCCCGTGGGAAGTATCTACGTCGCAAGAAGGATGATCGAACTGATCCGACAGGGGAAGAAGGTCTCCTTCGGGGGCGAAGGAAACGGCGGCCTGATCTATCCCGACCACCAGTTTTGCCGGGACGGAGGCATGACCGCCGCCATGATGGTAGCGGTCCTCGCAAGCCATAACGGCAGGGGACTTTCGGATATCCTCGACGAACTCCCTGCATATCATCTGGTCAAGGAGAAGCACCACGCCCGGGACCCGACCGCGCTGGTCCGCGCCGTCGAGGAGGCGTTCTCGGGAGAGACCATCGAGAAGATCGACGGCATCAAGATCGTCAGGGACGATGTCTGGGCACTGGTGCGGGCGTCGGGCACGGAACCGATGATCAGGATCATGATCGAGTCAAAGGACCCGGGCATCGCGGATACCATGTATCAGGAGATCATGCAGGCGGTCAGGCAGGCCTGATCGCCTCGCCTGCCTGATCTCTCACAAGTGAGATCACCCCCACGTTAAGCATTCCATTCGGAGCGCTGCAAGGGACCCTTGCCGTCCACCATATCACCGGTATTCCTGAGGATCTCTCTGATTCCCATCGAAGAACATTCTTGCAAGAGGGGGGCAATCTATATATCTGATAATGGATATGCATGATGCAGAACCCACTGGAGAGCGCTGATCAAAATGGATGGAAAACTACAGATGAAACAGAAGATCAACTCCGCTATCTCTTCGGGCGATCTGCGTGAGCTTGAAAAGGTAGTTTCAGACATATCGGAGACGCAGACAAGGAAGGAGAAGAAATCACTCTACGAGCAGATGAATGCCGCCCTGGTAACGGCGGCGTTCGAAGAGGGGCAGCCTGAACTCTTAAGCCGGCTCGTCGAACCAACAAAAGAAGAGGTATTTGCCCTCGCTCAGCGTGCTGCCGGGAGTTACAGCCAGAATAAGGATGAAGCATGGTTCTCGGCAATTTTTACCCTGGTCGACAAACTCGACCGTAAGAGTCACCAGTCCGATATCCTTGCCGGGATATCCCGCAACCTGGTCCAGGCCGGGGTTGATACAGGAGACATCCACTTTATTGAAAAAGGAGGGGAGGCTTTCGATAAGATCAGCATCCGTAAATACCGCTCGGCAATCCTCTCCGAGATCATACCGCTCTTCATCCAGTACGGACAGAAATACCGGAACGTCGATATCATGCGGCATGCCCTCCAGCTCCTCCCCGAGATCGGCGACATATCAAAACAGTCACAACTCCATGCCAATGTGGCCCGGGCGATCGCCGGCTCCGGTATCGAGTCCGGCAACATCAGCCTGGTGATCAGCGGGCTTCTGAGTGCCACTGAAATCAACCAGAAGATCCGGCGCACCAACTCGATTGCCGATATTGTGGATGCCACGTGGAAGTCGTCGTTGAAGAAGGAGATCGCTGATGTCGAGCAGGTCATAGACTCCCTCTCGGGTATCCCGGAAGAGCGGCTCACCGAGACCCTCGCGATCCTGACCGAGCAACTTCTCGACCGCCAGCGGGACAAGAAGCAGGTCTACACCAAACTGCTCAGGATCGACGACGAGAAGCCATGGGCAGGCCAGACCCTCGTCCTCGAACTCCTGAAGAAGGCAGAGCGGAGCGGGGAACGCTGGTATCTCGAAAAGGCATTCGAGTTCAATGCCCGGAGCACATTGGAAGCCCAGCTCCCCATCGAGGAGATTGTCCTCTCCGGGATCGCGGTCGTCGAGAAGAGCGGCAACCCGACCATTCTCCTCGACATCACGCCGCTGATCGATGAGTCCTGTGACGCAGCGAAGGCGGCCCAGCTCTACCGGCAGATCACCGACGCACTCTCCCGGATGGGTGACTTTTACCATGCGATCGAGGTCATGAAGAAGGCCAGCAGCAGCGCCCAGAGGATCAACGCCCAATTTTTCGATACCAGTGTCCGCCTGACCAAAGAGGGTATCCGACGCGACGAGATCGACCTCGTCCGCGAGAATGTCCTCGCCACACTGGAGATCAATATTGCCGAATCGCTGGTACACCAGGCGGTGACCGACTTCTGCAAGGAGTACGACTTCGATGAGGTCGTCAGGCACATACCAGCCATAAAGGAACTTGTGAGAACGCACCGTGCACAGGACCCCCTGCTCATCGAGTGCAACACTATCCTGATCGAGCGGGGATTCGTCCGCCAGAAAGACCCTTCGGCGCTCGTAGATCTGGTGAACCAGATCGAAGAACTGACCCTGCGCGAGCAGGCAATCTCGACCATCGCCGTCGAGATGGCACGGATCGGCGTCGCCCGGAAAGATCGGGATCTTCTCCGGCATGCGACCGGGCTCACCTGCGAGATCATGAACCAGCAGACACGGGCCGAGGCGATGGGCGGCATCGTAGACCAGGCGGCTGTGCTCGCTGTGGAGGACGGTGATCTCGACCTGCTTCACGGTATGCGGGTCCTCTCCACAGCCCTGCTGGAGCCGGAGTACTGCCTCTTTGCGATGGGCAAGGTTATCCACGGCCTGATCATGTACGGGATCGAGCAGCTCTCGCTCCGGGCGCTGGATGAAGCGGCCCAGATACTCTCCCAGATCACTGATCCTTCCCTGCAACAGCAGCTGGTTGACCCCCTCATCGAGGGCTACGTCCGGGTCGGGAGCCTGCAGGCGGCAGACCAGCTCTCCCGGGGAAAGGTCAGGGTCTTCGACGGCATGATGGAGCCGTTCGAGATCGCGCTTGCCCTCCTCCAGACCAGCACCCCGCCCGAGGATGTCTCGATCAAGATAGCAAGCTACGTCGACATCATGCTCGAGTACACACAGGTCTATGCAAGCCGGATATTTGCTGTCCCCATGACCCTCTTTTCACTGGAGATAAAGGGGGATTACGAACGAACCGCCATGATCCAGCGGATTCTCACCTTCTTCACCAACTACACAAAGGAGTTCGACTCGGCCGATCCCTACGAGGTGACGGCTTACCTGCTCGAGGGCATCGAGGGGGCGACGGCAGCGCCGCCGGCGCTCGAGCTGATGTATCACCTCTTCGAGCATACCGGAGATATCTACGCCCGGTATTCCGGTATGTACCGGATCGTAAGCGCCTACTCGGCCCTTGGCAACGAGGAGCGGGCCGAAGAGATCATCCAGAGGCTCCACGAGACCATCGGCACCATCGCCGAGCCATCAATCCGCGTGATCATGCTCTCCGACCTCGCCGGACTCATGGCCCGGATCGACCACAGTGCAGCCAGGGGCTACCTTGCCGAGGCACAGGGGATGCTTGAGTTTGTCGGGCCGGAACGCGAGGCATTCGTCAGGAAGAACCTTATCTACGCCGCAAGAAGCCTCAACGCCGTCAACCGGCAGGATAAGGACGTCGACTGGGCGGTAGAGCAGGTCGGCAGGATCGAGGATCCGGTCGAGTATGTGGACGCTCTGGCGGCAGTCTTTGACATGGTCAGCGAACCTGCACAGAGAAAGGAGATCCTCTCGGCCATGTGCCATACCGTCGTGAGCATCCCCTCCCCCTATATCCGGCTCTCGATGCTCTTTGATGTGGCGCAGTTCGCCGAGACCTACGGCGACGAAGAAGAGATCGACGAGCTCCTGGACGGTATGGAGAGAACGGCCGGATATATCCAGATCCCGTTCATCACCGCCATGACGCGGCAGCGGATGGCCCAGATGCTCTTCTCATTCTACCGGAAGAGCGGAAAACCGGCCGTCCAGCAGCGGGCTATCGAGATCGTCTCCGCAATCGATGACGACCGGATCCGGTACAGCCTGATGGTCCAGCTCGAACAGGCGATGCCCCAGTCCTGGAAGAATACAGTCTACGGCAGGATCCTCGACTGCCGCGACAAGATCCGGAGCGGTGAGTACACCACAAAAGACATGGTCACGCTCGACCGGGCTATCAGGGCGGCGCCTGACCGGGCAAAGCGGGCGACCTACTACACCGAGCTCTACCTCATCGCCAGGAACGCGGGGCAGCATGAGGTCGCGGACAGGATGCTCCTCTGCGCGCTTGAAGAGGCGCGGATAATCAGGCCGCTCTCGCGGCGAGCTTTTGTGCTCGCCGATATGGCGTGCCGGATATACGCCGAGCGCTACGAAGACCGGTCGAGGGAGGTTCTCGACATGGCCGTGGGCGAGGCCCTCAACATCCGCGACTCGACGATCCGGGACGATGTCTACGACGAGCTCGATATGTCCATGCGGATCATCCAGGAGCACTGGCTGTGAAGACGATCGAGATCAGGATAACCGGGAGGGTGCAGGGTGTCGGGTTTCGTGCATGCATTAAAAGGATCGCCACCAACCTCGGCATCGGCGGCGAGGCGATGAACCTTCCCGACGGGAGGGTGCTCATCACCGCAACCGGCGAACCCGTCATCCTCGATAAGTTTGTCTCCATGCTCTACGGGTGCCCCCGGGTTGTCATCAGGGATCTCTTCCAGGGGGAGATCCCCCTTGCTGTCTATCCGGAGTTCACGATCCAGCGGGGCGCCTACCAGTACAGCACGTGAAATTCGGCGTTCGTGAGGAGCGCATCCCGCAGTATGTGCACCTGCGTATCGATCCGGGGCTGGTCGATAGTTTCGCGGAGCGCAGCGACAAACCGGGCCGAGAAGTTCCCGTCAAGATAACACCTTTTTTCACTGCATTCGTAATCCTCGCCCGAGACTTCGTCCCGGGCAAACCGGAGGACAGTGCGATCCACCATCGCTGCTTTCTGCGGTTCGATAAAGTCCTGGACGAGGCTCCCGGCCCCTTCGTGGAGCATGCCGAGGTCGGGGTCGAGGTGGGCACCGACCAGGGAGACGCAACAGTTGCCGTAGAGCATCGCGTACCCGAGTGAGAACATGACGTTGACG
>JALNXI010000117.1 GCA_023230425.1 Methanoculleus sp.
ATGCAGGGCCATGGCGGCGAGGGACCCGGTCTGCGGGATGCCGGTGGACCCGGCAACGGCGGCCTACTCGGTGGAGGTCCGCGGCGGGACCTACTACTTCTCAAGCGAACTCTGCAGGGATACGTTCATCGGGGGCGAGAAGATCGCCTACTTCTCCATGGAGATCGGCATCGAGAGCGATATACCGACCTACAGCGGCGGCCTCGGCGTGCTTGCCGGGGACGTCATCCGTTCGAGCGCCGACCTCCTCATCCCGATGGTCGCGGTGACGCTCGTCAACCGGAAAGGCTACGTGCGGCAGCGCCTGACCCCGGAAGGCGATCAGATCGATCTTCCCGACGAGTGGGATCCCGGAAAGCACATGCGGGAACTCTCCCGGCGGGTGACCGTGCGGATCGGGGACGCGAACGTCGCGATACGGACCTGGCTCTACGACTACTGGAGCCCCGTCGGCGGCCTCGTGCCGGTGCTCTTCCTCGATACAGATCTGGCGGAGAACGCACCTGAGGACCGGGGGATAACCGACTACCTCTACGGCGGCGACCAGGAGTACCGGCTGAAGCAGGCGATTGTGCTCGGGATAGGCGGGGCCCGGATGCTCGCCGCCCTGGGTATAAGGGTCGGCAAGTACCATATCAACGAGAGCCACTCAAGCCTCCTCACCCTGGAACTCCTCAGCCGCCCGGGGATGGACGAGGAGAAGGTGCAGACGCACTGTATCTTCACCACCCACACCCCGGTGGCGGTGGCGTTCGAGACGTTCCCCCGGGATATGGCAGTCCGCCTGCTCAGGGGCGAGATCCCGTCGGAACTGCTTGACGACTACATCGGTGAGGACGGGCTTGCGCTCGCGACCCTCGCGTTCCGCCTGAGCAGGTACGTCAACGGCGTGACGACGGCGCACATGAACTTCTCAAGGCGGCTCTTTCCGGCTTTCCACATCAGGGCGGTGACCAACGGCGTCCACCCACACACCTGGACGTCGATCCCGTTCCGGAACCTCTACGACCGCCACATCGCAGGCTGGGCACAGGAGCCGGAACTGCTCGTCAGGGTCGACGAGATCCCGCACGAGGATACCAGGCACGCCCACCAGCAGGCGAAGCAGGCTCTGGTGGATTACGTCAGGGAGAAGAACGGTGTGGACCTGGACCCCCTGGCCCTCACGATCGGGTTCGCCCGGCGGGCGGCGGCTTACAAACGGTCAACCCTGATCTTCTCGGACCTCGAAAAACTGCGGGAGGCCGCCAGGCGGGGAGCGATCCAGCTCGTCTTCTCCGGGAAGGCCCATCCGACGGACGCAGTCGGGAAACAGGAGATCCGCCAGGTCCACGATGCCATGCGCGACCTTGAGGGGGAGGTGAAGGGCGTCTACCTCGAAAACTACACGATGGAGATCGCGGGCCTGATGACCGCGGGGGTGGACGTCTGGCTGAACACGCCCCTCCCGCCCTACGAGGCGAGCGGCACGAGCGGTATGAAGGCCGCCCTCAACGGCGTGGTCAACTTCAGCGTCCTTGACGGGTGGTGGATCGAGGGCTGGATCGAGGGGACGACCGGGTGGGCGATCGGTCCCGGACCCGGTGCGGCAGTGAGCGAGGCCGAACGGCGAAGGCGGGAACTCCAGGATCTCTACAGTAAACTCGAATATCTGATCATACCCACCTACTACCTCCGGAAGGACGAGTGGGTGACGATCATGCGGAGCTCGATCGCAAAGATCGCCTACTACTTCAACACCCACCGGATGATGCGGCGCTACGCGACGGAGGCGTACCTGTAAGGTACCCGGGCCAAAGGGTGGCGGATCTCCCGCCCGAGATTCCTGTAACGCAAATGTTACGGTGCCTTTGGCATTGTTACAGGTTTGTAACAATAATTACCTTCACGTAACATATCTGTAACATTTAAATTCAGCCCCGGAAAATATCCATCTATGTCCAAGGTCGTCCGGATCGACGAGGAGGCACTGGAGGTTGCCCTCAAGTACGGGAAGAACCTCTCCCTCGGGGTCATGAAGATGGAGGAACTGATCGGAAAGCACGAGAAGGCAAAGCGGGATTACACCGCCATCGAGGAGATGGTCCGGCGGACCATCAGGGAAGAACTCGAGGTCCTGACCGCCCGGTACTGACTCACCCCCGCCCGGAGAGTTCCGTGAGCCCGCGGAGCCAATCGAACGGGGCACCGGCAAACTCTGCAGGCGTCATGCGCCACTCCCAGTTTCCCTCGGAGGTCGAGGGATAGTTCATCCTTGCCTCCGCCCCGAGCCCGAGGACGTCCTGCATGGGGATGATGCTCACCCGGGCAACCGATGTCGCCGCGAGAAGGATGAGTTCCTGGTGAACCTCGCTCGCCGCCACCTCCCGCCCGATATAGGCAAAGAACCGCTGCTTGTCCTTCTCCGACGCTTCCTCCTCAAACCACCCGCGGGCCGTGTTGTTGTCGTGCGTCCCCGTGTAGCATATGAGGTTCGGGACGTAGTTGTGGGGGATGTGAGCGCTTCCCGGGAGCCCCTCACTGAACGCGAAGAGCAGGATCTTCATCCCCGGGAACCCGAACCGATCGAGAAGCCCCTGGACGGCCGGGGTGTTGGCCCCCAGGTCCTCGGCGACGATGGCGAAGCAGGGGAACCGCCGGGCAAGCACCTCGAAGAAATCGGCTCCCGGTCCGTCGACCCAGGTACCGTGCTCGGCTGTCGTATCGCCCGCCGGGACCTCGTAGTAATCCGCAAACGCCCGGAAGTGGTCGATCCGGAAGAGGTCGTAGAGTTCGCCGGACCGGGCGATCCGGCTCACCCACCAGTCGTAGCCCCGGTCCCGGAGGAGAGGCCAGTTGTAGACCGGGTTCCCCCAGAGCTGCCCGGTCTCGCTGAACATATCCGGGGGCACCCCCGCCACAACGGTGGGGCGGAGGTCTTCGTCCAGTTTGAATATTCCGGGGTTCTGCCAGACGTCGACGCTGTCGTATGCGACGTAGATCGGTATGTCGCCGATGACCTGGACGCCCCGGGCGACGCAGTGCCGGCGGAGGGCCGACCACTGCCGGGCGGCAAGGTACTGGAGGAACTTCTCCTTCCTGACCCCGTCGGCAAGGCGCTCGCGCATATCGTCGAGGGTCTCCGGCTCCCGGGCCCGGACCTCTGCCGGCCACCGGCTCCACTCCTGCCCGCGGAAGCGGTCTTTAAGGGCGACAAAGAGCGCGTGATCCTCCAGCCACCACCCGCTCGCGTCGCAGAACTCTTCATACCTGCGCTCCGGCCCCGAGTGGAGAAACCGCTGGTATGCCACTGAAAAGAGCCGGTCCTTGTACCACGTGGCCGCCTCGTAGGCCACCCGCCCCTCCGGGAAGCCGGGCACCGGCTCGAGGTCGGCCCGCCTGAGGAACCCCTCCCGGACGAGCAGGTCCGGGCTGATGAGGAGGGTGTTCATGCCGAACGCCGACGGGCTGTAGTAGGGGGAACTGGCGTGCTCGACCCGTGTCGGGTTGAGCGGCAGGATCTGCCAGTAATGCTGCCGGGCCTTCGCCAGCGCCTCGACGAACCGGTATGCCGACGGCCCGAAATCCCCGACGCCGTACGCCGACGGCAGGGACGTGATATGCAGGAGTATACCGCTTCCCCGTGTCTGGATCATCTTTCATCCCCTGGACTGAACGGTTCGACCATTTGGGCCTGCCCCCTATTATAGTCTCGTACCGGCGGCGGATGTCCGGTTGATCCCGTCCGGGAGGCCCCGGAGACCATGACCGGGCTGACGGGGATGCTGACTTACGGCGCCGGCGCCCTCCCCTCCATCGCCAGCCCCGCGAGATACGCCTCGCGCCGCGCCACGTATGCGGCCGCCTGCTCCCCGAAGGGCACGTACTCCGCGACAGCCCGGCCCTCCCCGGCGAGCCGGAGTTTTGTCTCGTCCGCAAGCCCCATGAGGAACCCAAACTCGACCAGCCCAACTGGACTCTGCACGAGCCACGCGACCAGGTCCGGATCGTGGGTGCCGGTCGAGAACGCCACACCCCGGTCGAGAAGTCCCGCCGCAAGACCCAGGAAGCGCCGCCGGACCTCTTCGAGATCGACTGCATTCCCTCCGTAGGCTCCCTTCACCAACCGGGGCATAATTCCGTTACGGAGGATGCGCTCGAGGTCTTCCGGAGTGCGGTCGAGAGAGGCCTGGAGGGCGAGCGTCACCGGCAGCCCCTGCCGTGCGCAGGCGACGGCGGCCTCCACCGTCGTCTCCACAAGGCCCCGGCCCTCCATGTCCACCTCAAACCCCACACCACGTGCATGGGCCTCTCCACAGAGCTGGAGCAGGGATTCACGGGCGGCTTTTTGGTCGACGAGGGCACCGATCGCAGTCATCTTCACCGTGAGGGATGCGTCCAGGGCGTGCTCGTCGATCGCGGTTATGGCGGCGGAAGAGCGCTCCAGGTTCCCCCGGGCCTGTCGCTCGCTTTGGGCATACTCGCCGAGGACATCAAGAATACACCGGATGCCCCGGGCGTTCTGCGCCCTGCACCGCCGGACCGCCGCATCAAGGTCGGGCAGCGTCCAGCGATCAGCCCTGCCGGGCATAGGGGGTGCCTGGCGCGCGCCCACATCGTCGTTCATCGCCCCGCCTGTACCCGATGATGAACACGAGAACCTCCCGGGGGCGAGAGGAGGGCAGGCACCCGGCCCTGCACTCTCTCACCGTGCCGCCACCGCCTCCTCCTCCCGGATGGTGAAGAGGTCGCGCAGGGAGTCCTTGATACAGGCCTCGAAGATGTCGCGCACGTGGGTGTGGGCGATCTCCAGCCAGTCAGCCACGCCATCCAGCGGGACGCTCTTCTCCTCTGCCAGGAAGTAGTCGATGTTTAAGAGGAACGCGTTGTTCTCCGTCGACTCAGGCACGGCATCGGTGAGTTCCACCCGGCAGTTGTCGCGGTTGTCGTGGAACGCGAACTCGCACCCGGTTATGAACCCCGCCGGCACCCTTGGGAGTTCAGGCGGGAGTGTGGGGTAGAAGGCAAAGTAGTCCGAGAGCGTCATCTCCCGCTCGGGGACCTCGATGAGGTTGACGTAGCGCAGGTTCATGGTACCGACGGTATCAGCACTGATGACTTCCCGGAACCGGTCGAACGCCCCGTGGATCTGCTCCGAGAAGGCCTCCCAGTGCACATACGGTTTCTGGCAGCTCACCGATAAGAGGCGGGGGCCGACCTGGACCGCACAGCCTTCGTCTTCGGCGAGGAAGATCGACCGCTCGGCAACCAGGAGTTCTTCACGGAGGCCCTCCGGCCCGAGGAGCATGACCACCTCGCGCACGTAGCGCTGGTCGCGTTTCGGGTAGGCATCCTTTACGTGGCTGTAGAGTATGCCGGGGTAGGTCATGTCCCAGGGGATATCCTCGGGGAACCGGAACTCGCATATCACTTCGGCGGCAGGCGGGTTTACGTATTTTCGTACCTTCGTCATGATCTTCTCCCTCAAGGGTGTGTAGGATAGAAGGGGATCACATTAAGGTGACTGCTCCCAGGCGTTCGACCGGGCACCCGCACCATGTTTTATCTCCCGGGTCTGCCATGCGGGTGCGATGAGCGAGACGTTCCGCCAGACTGTCCACCTGCTCATGGGGCTCCTCGGCGCGGGGATCATCCTCCGCCTGAACGACCAGGAGGCATTCGTGTTCGCAAGCGCCGCGCTCGTCGTCATGTTCCTCCTCTGCGACGCCTTCACCCGCGGCTACGACGTCCCGGTCATCTCGCAGGTATTCGACGAGACCGAGCGGCGGGGGAAGGTGCCGCTCAAAGGTGGTATCGCCTACGCGGCCGGAGCGCTCTTCTGCCTCGCGGTCTTCGGGAGGGAGTTTACCGCGGTCGGCCTCGTCACGGTCGGGGTGCTCGACAGTGTGTCGACGCTCACCGGGCTTCGGTTCGGGCGGCACACCATCCGGGGCGAAAAATCGCTTGAGGGGACACTTGCCGGGATTGCCGCGGCCGCTCTCGCGCTCGCCTTCCTTATCCCCTGGTGGGCGGCCGCGGTCGTGGCGGGGATTGCCGGGGTCATCGAGGCATACTCGCCGGTCGACGACAACGTGGCCGTCCAGGTCGGTGCGTGTCTGACCCTCGCGCTTATGGGAGTCGGGATGGGGATGTCTTGATGGGGTTAGAAACCTGGGACGATTCGAGGAATGGCGGACGGGTGTCCAGAGGGTAGTGCTTCAGCAGAGAACTGATAATCGATCTCGGTGGATCCGACCGAAAATTTCCGTTATCGGGCTCTGGTAACGCCCACCCTCTTCCGGCTGTCGTTCATCCCTGA
>JALNXI010000118.1 GCA_023230425.1 Methanoculleus sp.
TCCTCTCGGGCATACCCCTCTGGGACGCCGTAAACATCGTCATGACGGCGATATCGACCGGCGGGTTTGCGGTGCACACGGCCGGCATCCTCTACTACGAGAGCCCGCTCCTTGAGATGCTCGTCGTCCCGGTCATGATCGCCGGCGCCCTGCCGTTTAAGCTCTATTTCCTCCTCTACTACCGGAGGAGATTCGGACTCCTCGCGGATCCGCAGGCGATTCTCCTCTTTGCGCTCATCCTTGCCGGGTGCGCCGTCATCACCTTCGACCTCGTGACCATCTCCTCCCTTGCCCCCGCCGAGGCCCTCCGACAGGGCATCTTCATGACCGTGAGCGGCATCACCTGCACCGGGTTTCAGAACGCAGATCCCCGCGACTGGTATGGCGCAACCGTGATGGTCCTTACCGCGCTGATGCTGGTCGGCGGATCGGCAGGGAGCACCGCCGGCGGCATCAAACTCGGCAGGGTCATCCTCGCTCTCGAGATGCTCAGGTGGTGGTTCCGGAGGCTCCGTGCCGGCTGGCGGACGATCACCCCGCTCCGGCACGAGGGGCGGCCGATCCTCGAGCACCTCCCGGAGTACGAGGTCTCAAAGAGCATGCTCGTCGCCGTGCTCTTCACCCTGGTGGTCGCGATCGCCACCCTCCTCCTGCTCCACCTTGCGCCGCAGGCGGGGTTCGACTCCGCCGACGTCATCTTAGAACTCGTCTCCGCCATATCGAACGTCGGGATCAGCACCGGGTTCGTGAACCCCGGTATGAGTCCCGCGGCGAAGTGGCTTTTCATCATCGTCATGTGGGCCGGGAGGCTTGAGATCGTGCCCGTTATTGCCCTCGTGGCCGGGGCGTCACGGAGACGGTGAGAGCGGGTACGCGGGGATGCAACGCCCATCGGCGCTAACGCACCATACCGGTGAGATTCAACCGTTGTTGACCCTCCATCTCTTCGCTCCGGGCGGGGCGGGGGGACGGAGCGTATCACCGTGTGCGGGAAGACCCCCCGTGGCGATAACCGCCCGGTCCAGTGCCCGGGGTGAACCCGGGGAAGATCGGGATCCGGCACCAGAACCGGCACAGGGGTTCACCAGAGCCCGATACTTCAGAATCGCTGTACTACCGGACCTTTGCATTTAACGTTGCACGTACACCGCAGCCTCACGCGAAGGCGCGAATACTGGGTGATTGCTGCCCCCTGCACCCACCCTCCGCGTCTTCGCGTGAGTCAACTGTATATGGATGGCGATCCGGTCTCGCGCGAAGGCCGTGGGGGTAGCGGTGGTCCGCCCCCCGCACCACAAAGGGCTCTCCTCTCACAGGGAGATGGCCCGATGCACTGTGCCTCATCGGGTTTTATCTGAAAGGAAGGGCAACAATTCCCTGTATTTAGCCGACCGGGTGCCCCCCCGGTCGCAACCGGTGCCGCCCAACGCCAGGCATACTAACGTGACAACCGAGAGTTAACAACAGCCAGGAACCATACATGGACACAGCCTTTCTCGAACAGGTCCTGATCATATTCGCCCTCTCTATCGGAGCGCTCGCCCTCTGCTACCGGCTGAAGATGCCGGGGATCGTGGCATTCTTCCTCACCGGTATAATCGCAGGCCCCTACGGCCTCGGCCTCATCACAGACCGGGCCGACGTCGAGATCCTTGCAGAACTCGGTATCATCTTCCTCCTCTTCACCATAGGGATGGAACTCTCGCTCAAGAGCCTCCTCGATATGAAGAAAGGGATGCTCACCGGCGGGGTGCTCCAGATCGGCCTGACTATCGGCGTCGTCGCCGTCATAGCGTCGGCCTTCGGCCTCGCCCCACCGGAAGCGATCTTCTTTGGGATGCTCCTCGCCCACACGAGCACCACCGTGATGCTGACCGTCTTCCAGCATCGGGGAGAGACGGACACGCCGCCGGTGCGGCTCGCACTCGGCATATCGGTCCTCCAGGACCTGAGCACCGTACCGATGATCCTCCTCGTCCCCATGCTCGGCGGTATGGGGTCGGCCGGGGTCATCCCGTCGCTCATAAACTTCGCTATAGGCCTCGTCCTCCTCGGTGCCGTCACGGCAAGCGCCCTCTGGGTCGTCCCCCGCCTCCTCTACCGGGTCGCAAGCCTCCGGAGCCGGGAACTCTTCATGATCACCGTCATCACCCTCTGCCTCGGGACAGCATGGCTCACCTCCCGCGCCGGCCTCTCCCTCGCGCTCGGGGCCTTCCTCGCCGGCCTGATCATATCCGAGTCCGAGTACAGCAACGCAGCCCTCTCCACCGTCATCCCCTTCCGTGACATCTTCACCAGTTTCTTCTTCGTCTCGATGGGGATGCTCCTCAACACCGGCTTCTTCGCGGCTCATGCGCTCATGATCATCGCGATCATCATCGGCGTCATCGTCCTCAAGGCTATCATCGGGGCCGTTGCCGTCCTCCCGGCGCAGGTCTCCCTCCAGAACGCCGTCCTCACCGGTCTTGCCATCGGCCAGATCGGCGAGTTTGCCTTCATTCTCTCGAGGCCCGGGATCGAGTACGGGCTCCTGGGCCCGGACCTGGAGCAGATCTTCCTCGCTGTATCGGTCGGGACGATGACCGTCGCCCCGTTCATCATCGCATCGGCACCGCGAGTGACCGCCGCCGTCCGCCGCCTTCCCCTGCCGGGCTGGCTCAGGGCGAGAGACGCGCCCCTGAAGGTGGCCCCTGCGAACGGGCCGAAGGAAGGGCATATCGTCATCGTCGGGTTCGGGCCGATGGGGCGGCACGTCGCCGAGGCGGCACGGAGCACGGGAGTCCCCTACATGGCTATCGAGCTCAACCCGAAGACGGTGCGGGAGGAGCGCAAGAAAGACGAGCCGATCTTCTTTGGCGACGCCATCAATGAGGGGGTTTTAGCTCATGCCGGGGTCGAACACGCCCGCGTGGTGGTCATCACCATCCCGAACGCGGCCACAGCGCGCCAGGTGACGGCGATTGCGCGGAAGATGAACCCGGAGTGCGCGATCATCACCCGGACCAGGTACATGGAGGACTCTCTCTCCCTCTACGTGCTCGGGGCGGACGATGTCATCTGCGAGGAGTTTGAGACCGCAGCCGAGGTGCTTGCGAGGGTCCTGATCAAGTACCCGGTGCCGAAGAGCGATATCGACAGGCTTGTCGCATCGATGCGGACCGAGAAGTACGAGATGCTTCGGGAGGCGTCTGAGCAGGTCCCATCGCTCCGGGACATAGAGTTGCACCTGGAGAACACCGCGATATCGATCGTCCGGGTGGAGGAAGGCGCCCCGATCGCCGGGAAGACCCTGGCCGAGACCGACCTGCGGCGGAAGTATGAGGTGACGGTGCTCGCAGTCAGGAGGGGAGCGGAGACGCTCGCCGGGCCGGCTGGTGAGACGATGATCGAGGCCGGCGATCTCTGCATCCTCATCGACGGCGGGCACAGGAACGCAGAGGTATCCTCTCTCTTCCGCCGGAGGCTGGAGGGGTGAGGCGCTCACTGCGGTTCGCACACCGCGGCAAACCAGAGAGGATGGTCCCGGATCCCGGGCCACTGTCTGCGCACCGCGGATGCGCGCTCACGGCGCAGAGGAGGGCGGACTCAGGCATTCAGAATCAGATTCCATCCTAATCTCGAGCCCCCGCCGGCCCGTGACTGCACCCTCTTATACCCCGCCGGGCGACTCTCCCATATGGACTTCCTCTCTGCCGGCGCCCTCACCCCGGTCCTCATTCCGCTCCTCGTCTTCGGGGCACGGGTGATCGACGTCAGCCTCGAGACGCTCAGGATCATACTCCTTGCCCGGGGTGGCCGCTTCATCGTCCCCGTCATCGCCTTCATCGAGATCCTCTTCTGGATCCTCTCCCTCGGCCTCGTCGTCAACGGATTCTCTAATCCCGTATACATCCTCTCGTACGCAGCCGGCTTCGCCACCGGGAACTATGCCGGGATTCTCCTCGAGGAGAGGCTTGCGATGGGGGTCTGCGTCCTCCGGGTGATCACGTCGGAGGAGGACCACTCCCTCATCGACGCCATCAGGGCCACCGGCTACGGCGTCACGGTCGTTGCCGCAGAGGGGCTCCATGGACCGTGCACCATCTTCTATTCCGTTGTGCGGCGGTGTGATCTCCTGCCGATCACCCGGGTAGTCGAAGAGATGAGCCCCTGCGCATTCTGCACCATCGAGGATGTCAGGTCGACTACCCGGGGGACCTTCCCCCGATCCGACGAGGGCACCTGGTCAGGTCTCCCCCGCCGGACAGTGCGGATCGGGAAGTGAGCAGGATCTCCGGAACCCTTCAAGCCTGGATGGCTTCTCCCTGCGACATGGCGTCGGCCCACACGGTTTTCGCGGCAGCACCCGGAGTCCCGGCGAAGGCGACGGATTGCCTCAAGGATGCGCCGTAACGGAGAGAACGATATCGAACCGGAGACCCGGCCGGGAAAAAGAGGATATGAAAGGCTGGAGTTCAGTTCTTCTTAGCCTTGTCCTGAACCTTCTCTGCCTTCTTGTCCTGCTTCTTATCCTGAGACTTCTTATCCTTTGCCATGAATGACACACCTCCTTCCCGAGGAGGGATATATCTGATGTCAACCGTTCCGGATATATATTTTATGCTCGATCGGCCATTTTTTCTTAAAATAAGGCGAAATTAAGCGTTTTTAACCGCCTTCGGGTCATGGGGTGATCAGGGGTCGCACCAGAGAGCCGCGCGAGCGCGAGATCGGAAAAATTGGGTGCCGGCACGGGGCAGGGGCCTACACCCCGCGCCTGACACTGGAGAGCATGTAGAGCGCGATCAGGGAGAGTCCCCCTACCACCTCGACACCTATGACGAGGGGCACGACCGGGATCGCGCCGGCAACCCAGAGGCCTCCCGATATCGGGTCGAGATCGGCCGGCGTTCCTGCAGGCGCCGATCCCGGCTCGGCGAGCCAGTCACAGAAGAGCGCGGCCCCGACCGCGAGCATGACGGCCGCCATGAGGATGAAGATGAGCAGCCCCAGGATCTCGGTCTTCCGCAACAGTTTTCCTGCAACTCGCACCGATGCCGCTTCTGCACCCCTGCTCTCATGCATGCGTCTCACCCCGCACACGTTCCCTGAGGGGCAGGACGATCATGGCAGATGCGGTCAAAGGGTCCCTTCTGACCGTCCAATAACTCTTCCAGGCAGTTTTCTGAGTGAAGCGTACCGGTGGCGTAAGCTCTGGGGGCAGTTCGGTGTGCGGACTCAGCCTCCTGGTAGTTATAGTTCCCGGCGAGATTGGATCACCAATCGCCGCGAAGGGGAGGCCTGATACTGCACCTGCGGCCTTTGCGGCCGGCAGAAGGGGGGTCATGACGTCACCCGGTACATATGGAATCTCTCCTTTCATCAGTGCAGAATCGTGGAATCGGCTGACATAGAGACAGCGAGCACAATTCTACATGATTGACCATGACAATACTATGAGACAGAGGATATATTTAATTGTACCCATCAAGGGGCTTCATCTGTTTATGCCGGGGAGGAGAGACCACCGGGAGACAGGAGTAACTGCGGTCCGGCGAAGAGATCATCGATCGGACAGGTAATGCCCTACGAAACAACTGGTCATCTGAGATCCCATCCCGGTGTTCCCGCTTGCATGCAATCCGGGGCACGGCTTTCCCTTGGGTATCGCCATGACTGCCCCCGCCCCTCAAGGGGGGGAGGAGCGCGAAGCGCGGGTGGGGTGGGGTTGATGACAGGCACGGATCTTTGCGCGTTGGAGACAGGGGAGGGGAAGACCCCTCCCCGTCAGCCCCCCATGGCGATAGCCACCACGGTCCACAGCATGAGGACATGCTTGCGAGAAAAGGTCGAACTCAGGGACAGGCCGGGTCCGGCACCAATCTCGTCAGGGATGAACGACAGCCGGAATAGGGCTTTATCGGGGCCCGATAATGGAAATTTTCGGTCGAATCCGCCGAGATCGATTATCAGTTCTCTGCTGGAGCACTACCGGTTCTTCTCACCTCACGGTGCTCACGCTCCCGCCCTCCGGCCAGTCGCGTAACGAACCCCCGCATATCGCCATGCCTGCCCCCGCCCCCTGCGGGGCGGGGTGGGGGTCGATGAGAGGGGCAGAGCGTTGTGCGCTGGAGTAGGGGGCCATCAAACCGGAGGTGCACAGAATTTGATGGGCTCTGAACGTATTCTCAAAGGGAAAATGTTAAGTAATTTCAAAATAATCACAAACATGATTAAGATTATCAAGTTAAGTATTACGAAATCTCGCGTGATGCGATATTGCAATGGAAAAAATGTGCCGAAC
>JALNXI010000119.1 GCA_023230425.1 Methanoculleus sp.
CGACCAGATATTTGACTTCCCCATGCAGGGGGTACATCCCCTCGCCATATTACGCGAGGTCGACAGGATCGAGTTTGACGATCTCACTCACGGAGAATACAATATAACGCTCACGACGTTCATACACGACGGTCCAATGACCTACAACAAAACCAACGGCGACCTGTACGCCTTCGTGGACGGGTCGCTTCGTCCCCTGAAGGAGGCCACGTTCTCTTCCGAAGCATCCCGGCATATGATCGAGATATTCCCGGAGATCGGGCAGTCGGGCGGGATTACGACCGCAGAGAGCATATCGGATCATATCATCCTCTTCCCCGAGCAGGAGATCGCCCGGGCCGACTCCGTCGTCCATGCATGACGTGCAGGCGGCGCCCGGAGACTCTGAACGCATCCTCGATAAGCCACGGGGTGATCCGGGAAAAGGGGCAAACGGTGTAGTTATGGAGAACTGCCGAACGGCAATCAGATACCGGTGTCGGACACACGCCCCCCGGCGAACGCAGGCTTCCACGATCCGTGGGCTTGTACACACTCCTTCGCATCGGCGCAGAGGTAGTAGCGTACGAACCGTCCTTTCTTCTCGTCTCTGACAATACCGTCCCGAAGCAGCGGTTTCATATGCCAGGTGACGTTCGCGCCCGACATTATGAGCCGGGACGCGATCTCTTTTCTCGTGCTTCCCGGGTGTTGCAAAACGATATTGAGTATCCGACTCTTTGACTGCTCGTTGAGATATCCCGCCACCTTTCGTTCCAGACCGGGACAGGTGCCCGTGTCGACGTAATATCTCATGCCTCTGCAGTTCGGCTCGGGGACGACTGTTCCCATCCTGCATAACATCTCTACGTGGTAGCGGAGGGTTCCGATATTCATCCCGAGCAACCGGGAGAGAGAACTTGTATTGATTCCCGGATTATCGCGTATGCACAGGTACGCTGCATTCCGGGTTTCGTTCTCAAGGACGTTATTGTGCAGGACCCTCTTATGGCCGAAATGCAGCCATGCAAGCAGCGAGAATACAAGCTGCATCGGGACAAAGAGCGCCGGAACGAATACGGATACGAGTCCAAGAATAACAATATCCAGGGGGATATTCCAGACGCACACCGGCATCGGATCCAAAGGCACCCTCTCCGGATATGCGTCCTGAACGACAGTAGCACATGCGGCAGACGGCAGCAGTGCGAGGCAGAATATGACCAGAGCAATTCTGGCAATCCGCACCCGCGTGACCATGGATTTACATAAAACTGGTATCAATAAAAAGATTTGGTTTGGTAGGAGTTCGGCTTTGTTGAAAGCATGTGAGAGGTAATCATTTAAGCATAAGCATTGCAATTCAAAATATACGGAATGGTTCCTGTCACACTCTCGCCATACACTTTAAGTCTCCAGGTACCTGATGCAGGGCTGCTTATATCTATGCGGATCCGTCCATCCAGACGTCCACCATAATTGTCATGGTACGAACCATACAGGCTCCCATCCGGTCTGTAGATCTCCAATCTCAGGGAGTGGTCCGGGGTAAACCAGTTTAAGTAAACATTCAGTAAGGACATACCGGCTGGTACATTGAGCAGATGAGTATCAGTCTCCCCCTGCGTGATCGTAAAATACTCACGGGTTTCATACCAGTCCGCCTGCGAGAGAAGTCCCGCGACTCCGTCATTTTCGTTTCCGATACCTGTAGCTGAAACCACCGGCACGATGAAGGCGACGACGGCCAGAAGTCCTATGATGCGGCTGATCTTCATCAGAATCCACCGATGAGACATCGGAAGACCTCCGTATAAAAATTCTGTCCAATTTCTTTACACGTTTTATATACGCAAGCAGTACATCGATCTCGGCGCGTGAGAGATCACCCGAGCGTCTCCGGAATAGCACGTAGAATCACGGGCATTTCGCCAGGAATCGTCCACTCCGCACCTTTCTGAAGGACAAGCACAATGCGGGAAAGGTGTTGCGCGGAATATTAAACCCCACCTCAAGGGGTTTTCCCGAAAAATAACCGTTGAAGCAAGAGATTACTCACGATGGAACAAGGGCTCTTTCTCCAACAAAACCCGAACGTGTAAATAATTTGCATATGTTATCGGTTAATGTAAAGAGTGCCACCGGCTAACCCACTCCTCTCCTCTTCATTGTTCTCTCCCGGGCAGGTTCCTGCCCGGCACCGTACCCCCCAGCAGGTGATCCGGCATCATCCCGATCACCCTTGCACTCAGCGCGTGGTCACCCCGTTCATGGGCTCGGCGGTGAACATCGCGCTCCCGACAATCGCCGCAGAGTTCGCTCTCGACGCCGTCTCGCTCAGTCTCGTGGCCTCCTCGTACCTCCTCGCGACCGCGAGCTTCCTCGTCCCGCTCGGGCGGTGTGCCGACATCTACGGGCGCAAACTCGTCTTCACCCTCGACGTGGTCGTCTTCACCGCCTCGGCCCTGCTCTCCGCGCTCGCGACATCGGGGCTCACGCTCATCCTCTTCCGGTTCCTTGAGGGTATCGGCATCGCCATGATCTACGGCACCGGCATCGCCATGATCACGTCGGTCTTCCCCCCGAAGAGCGCGGGCGGGTGCTCGGGATCAACGTCACCGCCGTCTACATCGGCCTCTCCATCGGGCCGCTGCTCGGCGGCTACCTCACCGAGTTCCTCACCTGACGGAGCATCTTCCTCACCAACATCCCGCTCGGCATCTACATCATCTACAAGATCCGCCGTCACCTTGCTGGGGAATGGGCCGACGCATGCGGGGAGCGGTTCGATGTCGTCGGCTCGGTCTTCTACGGCGCGATGCTCTTTGCCGTGATGTATGGGTTCTCGAACCTCCCGGACCTCGTCGGCGTTGCAGCGATTCTCGCCGGCGTGGCGCTCTTCGTGGTCTTCTACGCCTGGGAGACGAAGGTGGAAAGTCCGGTCCTCGACATCCGGCTCCTGACATCGAACCGGGCGTTCGCCCTCTCCAACCTCGCCGCCCTGATCAACTACGGCGCGACGTTTGCCGTCGGATTTCTCCTCTCCCTCTATCTCCAGGTAGTCCGGGGGCTCGACCCCGGCGCCGCAGGACTCGTCCTGATCACGCAGCCGGTAGTCCAGGCGCTCTTTGCCACCCCGACCGGGAGACTCTCCGACCGGGTCGAGCCCCGGTACGTCGCTTCAGCCGGGATGGGGCTCACCGCCGTCGGCCTCGCCCTCCTCACGCTCCTGACCGCAACGACCCCGATGGTCTACATCGTCGCGAGCCTCGTCCTCCTCGGGTTCGGGTTCGCCCTCTTCTCCTCCCCGAACACGAACGCCGTCATGACCTCAGTCGACCGGTCCCTCTACGGCCTCGCCTCCGGGATGCTCGCCACCATGCGGACGACGGGGATGATGTTCTCGCTCGGCGTTGCCACGGTCACGTTCGCCCTCTTCATCGGCACCACTCAGATCGGGCCGGAAGTCCAGGAGCCCTTCATGACAAGCCTCCGGGTGGCGTTCACTATCTTCGCCGTCCTCTGCACCCTGGGCATCTTCGCCTCGCTTGCCCGCGGCAGGGTGCGCGAGTGACCGTCGGCCGTCATTCTCTGACGCAGTAGATGTAGTAGATCCGCCGACCATCTCTCGTAACAACATCTACCCCGTGCATCTCGTTCTCGAACCCGGGAAAAAGAGTATCGAACTCCTGCGAGGAGACGAGGTGATCGACGATCGCCCGCGTGGCCGGACCGCACCGCTCCCCCGGCATGACGACCGGGATGCCGGGCGGGTAGGGCACGACCGTCACTGCAACAGTCTTCCCCCCGATCTCGCTTGCGGGCACCGCCGTCACCTCGCCCCGCACCAGGTGGCGGTAGGCCTCCGCCGGCGTCATCGCCGGTTCCGGCAGCGTCGCGTAGACGTTCCGGACGACGTCGGTGATCGACTCACCCTTCAGGTAGCCGTGCATCTCCCGGCAGAGGTCGGCGAGCCCCCGTCCGGCATACCGGGCGGGGTGCTCCCGCACCAGGTCGGGGAAGACCTCCTCGAGCGGGCTGTTGCGGTCGTAGAGGGCCTTGAACCGGAAGAGCTCCGCAAGCAGCGTCCCGGACTTGCCCTTGGTTATCCCGAGCGTGAAGAGGACGAGGAACGAGTAATACCCGGTCTTCTCGACGACGATCCCGCTCTCCCAGAGGTACTTCGTGACGATCCCCGCCGGTATCCCCCGGTCCTCCATGCCCCCGCCCGGCCCGATCCCGGGGGTGAGGATGGTCACCTTGATAGGGTCGAGCATGGCGTAGCCCTCCTCGATACCATTGAACCCGTGCCACGTATCGTGGGGATTTAAGAGCCAGCAACCGGCATGGTTCCGGAGCAGCAGGTCGTCCGCCTCCCCAAGCGGTCCCTCGGTCTCCTGGTCCATGATGCAGTCGGGCTGCCAGACGGTGAACCACCAGTAGTCCTCCTCGGGGAGGGAACCGGCCCGGATCTCCTCGGCCACCGTCACCATCTTCTTCCGGAAGACGATCGCTTCCTCGATCGCCTCCTCGATGAGGAACCTCCCCGAGTGCCCGGCCATCATCCTGGCGGCGACGTCGAGCGACGCTATGATGGTATACTGGGGGGAGGTGGAGGTGAGCATCATGAACGCCTCGTTGAACCGCGGGTGGTCGACAGGCCCCTGGCCCTGCCTGACGTGAAGCATCGAGCCCTGCGAGAAGGCGGCGAGGACCTTATGGGTCGACTGGGTGGCAAAGACCGTCGGGCCGACCCCATCGGTTCTATGCATACCGAACCGCCCGGCGTAGAGAGGATGGAATCTCGCGTAGCCGAACCACGCCTCGTCGAAGTGGAGATACGGGACAACGTCCCGCAACTGCTCCTCGATCCGCTCTGCACTGTAGCAGATCCCGTCGTATGTGGAGTTCGTGATCACCGCTATCCTGACCGTCTGCAGTCCAGGGTCTTCTACAAGCGGACAGGCCCGGATCTTCTCCCTGATGACCTCAGGAAGGAACTCGCGACTGCGGATGGGCCCTATGATCCCGTACTCGTTCCGGGCCGGTATGAGGTAGATGGGGACGGCACCGGTCATGATGATCGCGTGCATCACGGACGCATGACAGTTCCGGTCGACGAGGACGATGTCGCCGGGGGTGACGGTCCCAAGCCAGACGATCTTGTTCGCGGCCGACGTGCCGCCGGTGACGAAGTAGGTCCGGTCGGCCCCGAAGACCTCCGCGGCCTTCCGTTCCGCCTCCCCGACGACGCCGGAGTGATCCAGGAGCGAACCGAGCTCCGGCACGGAGGCCGAGAGGTCGGCCCTGAGAGTATTCTCGCCGAAGAAGTTGTAGAAGATCCGGCCGGCGGCGCTCTTGAGGAACGCGACGCCGCCCATGTGCCCCGGCGTATGCCAGGAGTACTTGTACTCCTCGACGTAGTCCATAAGCCCCTGGAAGAACGGGGGAAGGACGTCGGTGAGGTAGTTCTTTGCCGCTCGCTTGATGTGGCCGGCGATGAAACCGGGGGTATCCTCGAGTTTCCATATGTAGCCGTCGATCCGGGATATGACGCCGAGCGGTATGGCGGAGATCGCCAGCTTCTCGGTGTTTAAAAATATCGGGACCTTCGGGTTGCGCTCCCTGATGAGGGTGATGACGTCTGCGGCGGTGAGCATGCCGTCCGCGGCCTCGGGAGTGAGTTCCCAGTCGATGATGATGCAGCTCACATGCGGGTGCGAGAGGAATGCGTGGACCCCGTCACGGGCGGTCAGGGCTTCGATGACGGGAAAATCCTCATCTTTTAGTTCTTTCACGATCTCCCGCGACGCCCGGCCCTCCGCGGTATCCGAGTGCAGTTCGTCGTCGATGATGAGAACGGGGAATTCTTCCAGGTAGTCCATACGGTCATACTCCTGGATGGTACTCTTCGAGGGACTCTTTAGAATGTTTTGGTCCGGGCGACTTTGTTCATAAGGTCAGAGACCAAATTATTTTTTCTCATAAAGTCGGTGAGATTAAACAAGCTCAATCTTCAGCGACTAACTCAGGTATTTCATCTCGATTGGGCAAGGAGACCCCCTGCGCAAGCGGGGGGAGGAATTGCCCCCAGCAAGCCTCGCACACTTTCGCCCCGCATGAGTTAGCTTATAGACCGATGAGAGCCATATCTGAGAACCAATGGCACTGCGAGCGGTCAGTAACTATCTGCGTCTTCCCAAGAAGACGTTCCAGATCCTCGACACGCTCGCGTACCATGCCAAGAGCCTGTACAACGTGGGGGTGCGACAAGAAGCTGTATCCTGG
>JALNXI010000120.1 GCA_023230425.1 Methanoculleus sp.
GTGGTGATGATCCCGCCGACCAGGGGACCTGCTGCCGCCCCGACGCCGCCCGCCGCACTGATCGCACCGAAGGCGCGGGCGCGTGAGGTGAGGTCGGGAGAGAAGACGGTTGCGAGGATATACACGGGCGGGATCAGCAGCGCGGTCCCGATGCCTTCGAGGAGCGAGTAGCCGAGGATCAGGATCCCGAGCCCCGGCGCCGCTGCTGCTATCAGTGCTCCCACCCCGTAGACGAGGAGGCCTCGCCTGAAGAGGTACGTGCGGCCCAGGATATCCGTCAACTTGCTGCCGGGGATCATGAGGGCCGCCATGGTGAGCGTAAAAACGGCGATGGTCGTCTGGACGCCGCTGACCGTCGTCCCCAGATCGGTGGCGATGTTGGTTATGGCCACGTTCATGTTCGAGGCAGCGTAACTGCAGATGAACTGGGCCAGCGCAAGCGGCAGGAGCACGCCCTGCGGGGTTGCCGTCGATGTCCGGGGAGCCGGATCTGGTTCGCTCTCCATTCTATCAGCCCTCGAATCGAGTGCGTCAGACGAACCCGGCGTATATAAATGTAATTGTCCGGCATTTTGCCGGGCAGTATACCCTTCGTACGGGAAAGCGGAGGGCCGATCCGGCGGCAGCGGCAAGAGTCTCTCCCGGTCCGTTTGCCGTACCGGTTAACGTGTGCCCCTGTTCTCGCAAAAACGAGAGCCAAAACGGTGCACGGTGCCGTTCGGGCAGATCGGGATATGATTCATCGAAAAGTATATTTCATGCCGGATGGTCTGGCTCGCGCATGACACCTGCAATGTTTGTGCCCGGTACCTCCGAGGGGAAGCGGCTGCTCGAGATCCGCGACGACGGTATCCCCTGGCGGCGGTGGGGGCCCTACCTGAGCGAGCGACAGTGGGGAACGGTGAGGGAGGATTACGGGGAAGACGGCAATTCCTGGGCCTACTTCTCGCACGATCACGCACGCTCCCGCGCCTACCGGTGGGGGGAAGACGGGATTGCCGGCATCTCGGACGATGCCCAGCGTCTCTGTTTTGCGCTCGCCTTCTGGAACGGCGCCGACCCGTTCCTCAAAGAACGGCTCTTCGGCCTTACGAACGCCGAGGGGAACCACGGGGAGGACGTGAAGGAGTACTACTACTACCTCGACAACACCCCGACGCATTCCTACATGAAGTACCTCTACAAGTACCCGCAGGCGGCGTTCCCGTACAACGATCTTGTAGAGGCGAACCGGCAGCGCAACCGGTATGACCTGGAGTACGAACTCATCGACACCGGTATCTTTGCCGACGACCGCTACTTCGACGTCTTCGTGGAGTATGCAAAGGCGTCTCCGGAGGATATCCTGGTGCAGATCACCGTGCATAACCGCGGCCCGGAGGAGGCGTCCCTCCATCTGCTGCCCACCCTCTGGTTCCGCAACACCTGGTGGCAGGGAGGCGGCGGGGAGAGGCCAACCCTCCGGAAGATGGAGGGGCCGCCGGGGACCGGTGTGATCGCGGCCGATCACCCTGCCCTCGGACAGCGTTACCTCTACTGCGAAGGCGCCCCCGACCTGCTCTTCACCGAGAACGAGACCAACACGGAGCGCCTGTTTACGACGCCGAACGCCTCGCCGTTTGCCAAAGACGGCATCAACAACTACATCGTCGAGGGGCGCACCGATGCCGTGAACCCGGAGGGAGGAGGGACCAAATCTTCTGCACATTACCGGTTAACCCTCGGTTCGGGCGAGACGCAGAGGATACGGCTGCGGCTGAACGGAGTGCCGCCGCCCTCCGGGGGGAGCCCTCTCTTCGGGAGCGCCTTTGAGGATCTGCTCGCAGAGCGAAAGCAGGAGGCGGACGCCTTCTACGAAAACATCACCCCACCGTCGGTCGGCCCGGATGCGGCGAACGTGATGCGCCAGGCACTCTCGGGGATGCTCTGGACGAAGCAGTACTACCTCTACGAGGTCGACCGCTGGCTCCGGAAGCACGGCTCGGATGCTGCCGCAGGCCGGCAGATTGCGATCCGGAACAGTTCGTGGTTCCACATGGTGAACGCCGACATCATATCCATGCCCGACAAGTGGGAGTACCCCTGGTATGCGGCATGGGACCTGGCATTCCATACCGTTGCCCTTGCCATGGTGGACCCGGATTTTGCCAAGGACCAGCTCGACCTGATGCTGCGCGAGCGTTATCTGCACCCGAACGGCCAGATCCCGGCCTACGAGTGGAACTTCAGCGATGTCAATCCTCCCGTGCATGCCTGGGCCGCCCTGTTCATATACCGCACGGAAAAGGAACTTCTCGGTACGGGGGACGTGCAGTTCCTGGGGAGGATGTTCCAGAAACTGCTGATGAACTTCACCTGGTGGGTGAACCGCAAGGATCGCGCCGGCCAGAACGTCTTCGAGGGCGGGTTCCTGGGACTCGACAACATCGGGGTCTTCGACCGCAGTGCGCCTCTGCCTACGGGAGGCTACCTGGAGCAGGCCGACGGGACGGCGTGGATGGCCCTTTTCGCCCAGACAATGCTGGATATTGCCGCCGAGCTTGCCGTTCACGATCCGGTCTACGAAGAGATGGCGACCAAATTCTACGAGCACTTTGTCTGGATCGCATCGGCGATGAACAGTATGGGCGAGAACCAGGAAGGCATGTGGGACGAAGAGGACGGTTTCTACTACGACCTCCTCCGCCTGCCCGACGGGAGCGCGACACGGCTGAAGGTGCGGTCCCTGGTGGGGCTGCTGCCTCTCGCTGCCAGCACGGTCTTCACCAGAGAGATGATAGAGCAGATGCCGGACTTTGTGGAGCGGGCCCGCTGGTTCAACCGGTACCATACGGGTATGGCGTCCACCATCTCCGACATCGGCCGGCCCGGCGTCGGAGGCCGGCTCCACCTCTCGCTGCTCACCGAGGAGAGGCTGCGAAGGGTTCTCACGCGGATGCTGGACGAGAACGAGTTCCTGAGCGACTACGGGATCCGGTCCCTTTCTCGCGCACACCTGCAGGACCCCTATATCTTCATCCAGGATGGGCAGGAGCACAGGGTGCAGTACCTGCCGGCGGATTCCGATACGGATATGTTCGGCGGGAACTCCAACTGGCGGGGGCCGATCTGGTTCCCGGTGAACATCATGCTGATCCGGGCGCTGCTCAACCTCTACGCGTACTACGGGAACGATTTTACGGTAGAATGCCCGACCGGGTCGGGGAACCGGATGAATCTTTATCAGGTGAGCGAGGAGATTGCACGGCGCCTGACCCGGGTGTTCCTCCGCGATGAGAGCGGCCGCCGCCCGGTCTTCGGTTATGCGCCGAAGTTCCAGGACGACCCCAACTGGCGCGACTACCTCCTCTTCTACGAGTACTTCCACGGCGACAACGGGGCCGGGATCGGTGCCAGTCACCAGACCGGGTGGACGGGGCTCGTTGCCCGGATCATCCAGTTGTTCGGGTATATGAGCCCCGAACAGGTACTCGGGGAGGAAGCGCGCAGGCTCGTCTACAGGAAGGAGGGTTCTGCCCCCCAACCGGTAGAGGGACCTGCTGCCAGGTAGTGGGGATGATTACGGCCTGCCCGGGAGGTGCCGCGGACCGTGCATCCACGGTTCGCGATTCACCTCCTCCCGCAAAACCTGCCTTCGCGACGGTCGGCTCCCGGCAGAACCGGGGTCCCGGGATGGTTGGGATACATATATGTGGTGGCAGTGAGCCCTCCACGTGGTGTTGTCATGGTTAACACACTGTCCGGCGCCGGTTCCGTTGAGTCCGGCACTGCTATGGCTTCGTCACGCTGGCCCGTGCTGCTGCTCGGCATACTCGCGGTCATCTTTGGCGTTCTCTTCTTCATTTACCCGATCCCGACGCTGACACTCCTTGTCACGTTTCTTGGTTTTTACTGGCTGTTCAACGGTATCGTCGCGTTCATCGACCTGTTTCGAGACAAAACAGGCCGGGGCTGGAAACTGCTGGTCGCGATCCTCGGCATCCTTGCAGGCGTCCTCGTGCTCGCCTATCCCCTCTACAGTGCCGTTCTCATCCCGACTGTCTTTGCCATCATCATCGGCGTGGAGGGGCTGATCATCGGGGCTATCTACACGGTGCAGGGGTTCTCCGGTGCCGGGTGGGGAACCGGGATCCTCGGCATCCTGAGCATCATCTTCGGGCTGATCCTGATCGCAAACCCGCTCGTCGCCGCTGTCGGCCTGGTACTGCTCCTTGCGGGGCTCGCCATCATCGGCGGCATCGCGGCCATCATCTTTGCGATCCGGATGCCGGGGTGAAGGAGGGGAGGGGCCGGATGGCGTCCCTGGCGTGGAGGCACGACCTCCCCCTCTCTTTGCCCGTAAAGAAGTGTATCCGGCTGCCGTTTTCTCCGGTATGAGGGCATGCGGGAGCGCCGTTGTATAACACCCGGTTCGCCGCAATGCATTGGGATAATTTTATATAAGTCGCGCCATAATCCGGCCCCGGGCAGCCATCCTGCCCGGGAGATAGGTATGAAGAAAATGGGGGTATTATTCATCGCGCTGGTCCTCGTTCTGGCCTGCGTCGGTGCCGGATGCGTCCAGCCTTCGGAGCAGGAGGCGGAGGCGCAGCTCTGCCAGAGTCTCGCAGACCTCGGAGCAGCGCTTGAGAGCATGGAGAACACCAGCCTGAGATCCACTGTCGGAGATATCCGGGATGGACGGGACCAGGTCCGGTCCGCCATGGAGAGTGTCAGGGAGTCCGCGGGCCAGGTCGCTAACGTCCGGATCGACAACCTCAATGCGGCATACGAAAACCTCAACCAGGCCGTGGAAAACCTCCCCAACGATGCGACCGCCGTTGAGGCCATTCAGACCATCCGCCCGCAGATACAGGCTGTCCGGGATGAACAGCAGAACCTTTCTGCAGACCTGAACTGCACGGCGCAGTGAGCGCCGCGAGGATTGGGTTGCAGCAGGAGATGTGAAGAGCGACCCGGCGGGTACCCGGAAGGAACGGTGCCCGGGGATGGGGGTCATCGACTCCCATACCCGCCGGATGCACATATTGCGGCTGTAGATGTAGATCTCAGTGTGAATACTCACGTTCTTGCCCCGCAACAGCATCCAATCGAGCTCGCGTGGGGAACCGGGAGAGGATGATACATGCCAGAGGGAGATCCACGGGCCTTCAGGGTCGGGGTAGTTATCGGGCTCATTGTCGCACTCGTCATCACGTACCTGATAGCGATCGGCGGTGCGTTTGTCGGAGGTCTTGTTGCGGGCTGGATAGCGGGGGGAGGAGGAAGAAAATCCAGGCAAATCGGAGGAAGAGCAGGTGTGTATACGGGCCTCCTGGATGCGCTTGTCCTGGCAGCAGTCGTTGCGGTGCTGGGCATCGAGGCCGCCCCGGGCGATCTCGCCCTGCTCCGCTTCCTCGGTTCGACGCTCATCATCACCCTGATGTTCTTCCCGGTCCTCGGTTTCGTCGGCTACCTGGGAGGAGTGCTGGGAGGTGCCTTGAAGGAGCGGTGAATGCCTGAGCGGTTCGGGATATGAGGAGGATCCATTCTTTCGGCGAGGTATGGTCGATTACGCCGGGAACAGGCCCATTTCCGGTTTTCAACGCCTCCAGACGGTGCAGCGGGAACGGGGTCGACCGATGAGCGGATCCGGCGAGAGGGCGCCCCCCGCCTTCCACGTCATGGCGAAACCGACCGGCGCACGGTGCAATCTCGACTGTGCCTACTGCTTCTTCCTGAAGAAGGAAGGGCTGTACCCGGGCAGCAGTCTTCGGATGACCGGCGAGGTGATGGAGGAGTACATCCGCCAGACCATCACAGGGCATTGTGTGCCTGAGGTGACGATCGCCTGGCAGGGGGGAGAGCCGCCCCTGATGGGGCTGGACTTCTTCAGGCGGGCAGTGGAAGTGCAGAAGAAGTATGCAAAGCCCGGAACCCGTATCGAGAACACGTTCCAGACAAACGGCATCCTCCTCGATGACGACTGGTGCCGGTTCTTCCACGACGAACTCTTTGCACCGTACATCCAGTTCATTCCAATCGTCGAGCGGGAGAACGAAGGGAATACGGTCACCGATCGATCCATCCGGCCGGAACAGTGGAGGCGGTTCCTGATTGGGATCTTCGATGAGTGGATCAATATTGTCCTGAACTTCGACTGGGCGCTCGCGGGATGGCAGGGGCGGTCTGCGTCTTCGCCCCTGCCTGCGGCTCTGGCGTGGCGCTCGAACATAACGGCGACC